>NZ_JAAFYV010000032.1:0-70555 GCF_011770055.1 Rhodococcus sp. B10
AAGAGACAGCCTCCTCCCCGCCCTCCTGGCCGCCGCCCAAGCAATCGACACCGACCTACGCCGCCTGGACACGAACGCCACCGACAAGCAAGGACATCGACATGCCTGATGCCGTCATCTGTGAACCCCTCCGCACCCCCGTCGGGCGCTTCGGTGGGGTCTTGAAAGACGTTGCTCCGGAAGCTCTCGCTGCCGCCGTGATCACCGAACTCGCCTCGCGCACCGGCATATCCGGATCCGACATCGACGACGTCATCCTCGGCCAAGCATCACCGAACGGAGAAGCACCCGCACTCGGCCGCGTCGCCGCCCTCGACGCAGGCCTCGGCATCGACGTCCCCGGCCAACAGATCGACCGCCGCTGCGGATCCGGCCTCCAAGCCGTCTTACAGGCGTGCATGCAAGTACAGACCGGCGCCAGCGACCTCGTCCTCGCCGGCGGCGCAGAAAGCATGAGCCAGGCCGAGTTCTACACCACCGGAATGCGCTGGGGCGTCAAAGCCGACGCCGTCGCACTGTCGGACCGCCTCGCCCGCGCCCGCGTCACCGCAGGCGGCAGGAACTTCCCCGTCCCCGGCGGCATGATCGAAACCGCCGAAAACCTACGGGCGGAATTCTCCATCAGCCGCGAAGACCAGGACGCCCTCGCCGCCGCCTCCCACCACAAAGCCGTCGCCGCCCAGAACAACGGTGTCTTCGCCGAAGAGATCGTGGGAGTCCGCGTCCCGCAGCGCAAGGGAGATTCCGTCGTCGTCGACACCGACGAACACCCCCGCGCCGACACCACCATCGAATCCCTCGGCAAGCTGCGCGCCATCCGTTCGAAGATCGACCCCGACTCCACCGTCACCGCCGGCAACGCCAGCGGCCAGAACGACGGCGCCGCCCTCGCCATCGTCACCACCCCCGAGAAAGCAACCCAACTCGGCCTGAGGCCCATCGCGAAACTCGTCTCCTGGGCCGTCGCGGGAGTGCCGCCGCGGACCATGGGCATCGGACCAGTCCCCGCCACCGAGAAAGCCCTCGGGCGGGCCGGACTCACGATGAACGACTTGGGCGTCATCGAACTCAACGAAGCGTTCGCCGCACAAACCCTCGCCGTCCTGCGCACCTGGAACATCGAACCCAACGACCCACGACTGAACCCCCACGGCTCCGGCATCTCCCTCGGCCACCCCGTCGGCGCCACCGGAGCACGCATCCTCGCCACCCTCCTACGCGAAATGCAGCGCCGCGACACCCGCTACGGCCTCGAAACCATGTGCATCGGCGGCGGACAAGGCCTCGCAGCAGTGTTCGAGCAGACGAGCTGAGTCCGGTTCGACCGTCGGTGACGCCAGTGCATGCAGCGGACTGTCATCGCGAGCAATCGAGGCATGACGAGATACGCCGACGTCGGCACGACGATTGCGGTGAGCAGCAGCGCTCGACACCACGTCGGCCACGTTGCAGTCGTCGGTACGACCGACGCCATCAGGGTCATCCCCACCGCAACCAACGGGAAGATCGACATCCAGGTGATCAGAACCCTGAGATGGGTCGACGGAGTCGGGGGCCCGGACGGCATCGGTCGTCGACGCCGCCGTTCACTCGAGGCGCCGTGGCGATCGAGTGCGACATGATCCAACACGGTCGACGCCACCGCCAGCGTTTCCATCGAGCGCACCCTTCCATTTCCAACCGAACAGTTGGAGATGGACTCTACCCGTCGAGAATCTCCATCTCCAACCAGATGGTTGGAGTTGGGTAGAGTCGACGCATGGCGTGGGACACCGAACGTACGAAGGCGCTCCTCCTCGAAGCGGGTGTCGACGAGTTCAGTGAGTTCGGGTTCGCGGGCGCCCGGGTCGAACGCATCGCGACCAAAGCCGGGGTCAACAAAGAACGCATCTACCAATACTTCGGCAACAAGGGTTCGTTCTTCTCGACAGTTCTCGCGCAGCAAGTGGCTCTTTTCTCGACAGCAGTTCCACTGATCGGGCACGGCCCGTCTGCGATCGCCGACTACGCAGGCAGACGGTTCGACTTCGCGATCGAGCATCCCCGACTCACCAGACTGCTGTTCTGGGAGGGACTCGAAATACGCAGCGCGGCAATCGAAGATCCGCGTCGCGAACACGCACGCAGGTTGATCGGCAGCGCCACGAGAGCCCTGCCGACACTGTCGGCAGCCGACGCTTCCGAACTGATACTGACCGTCATCACCCTGGTAGACGGATGGGTGGCTCTGCAAACCACCGATCGCCAGTTCGCGGACACCGAAGTGACGGCCGATGACCGAAACGACCGCAGACGCGACTTCATCGTCATGACGGTCTCCGCGGCGACCACCGCAGCCGTGGAACGCGGTCGAGGAGATGATTCGCGCAGAGCGAGATGAACGGAACGGACCGCGTCGTGGATCCGAACCCGTTGTCGCCCTTGCGGTTTACGCCGTTTTCGAGCGGGTAGGCACAGAACGCGCGCCTCCGCCGTGCGTGTAGCAGCACGTTCCACCTTACCCGCGAGCAGACTTGGAGAAGACCCACCGTGAACGACGCATCACAGCTCACCGTGCTGGTCACCGGGGCGACCGGCAACCTCGGCACCAGCGTCGTCGACGCCCTGACCCGTAATCCCCGCGTCGGCAGAATCATCGGACTGGCGCGACGGGCGCCGACGTCGCAGCCGGACAAGACGACGTTCGTCGAGGCCGACATTGCGAAAGACGATCTGCTGCCGTTCTTCTCGAACGTCGATGTGGTCGTTCATCTGGCGTGGCAATTTCAGCCCACCCGCGATCCTGCGCACACCTGGAGCGCAAATGTATTGGGCGCACTTGCAGTGTTCGACGCGGCCGCACGCGCGCACGTGCCGTCGCTGATCTACTCGTCGTCGGTCGGCGCTTACGCACCCGGACCCAAAGATACTGCAGTGAAGGAAGATTGGCCCACGCACGGGTGGCCGGGCGCCGCCTACACGCGCGAGAAGTCGTACCTCGAACGCGCACTCGACGCGTTCGAACTCGAACATCCCTCGATGCGCATCGTCCGCATTCGTCCCGCGTTCGTGTTCAAACCCGAAGCCTCGACCGAACAACGTCGTTTGTTCGCGGGTCCGTTCCTGCCGCCGCAGTTGGTCCGACCCGAGCTGATCCCGTTCGTCCCGAAACTACCGGGCCTCGTGTTCCAGGCAGTGCATTCCGCCGACGTCGGTGACGCATTTTCGCGCGCTGCCACCAACCACGCGCACGGAGCCTTCAACATCGCCGCTGAACCACCCGTGACTGCCGCGGTGCTGGCGGACGTACTCGGCGCCCGGGTCGTACCGGTTCCGGTCATGCCGGTTCGCGCATTGGTACTTCTTCTGTGGAAGCTCCGAATCGTGCCCACCAGCCCCGACCTGCTCGACGCGGTTCTGCGGTTGCCACTGATGGACACTTCACGCGCCCGCACCGAACTCGGGTGGCAACCGCGTCACACCTCGGCGGAAGCGTTGTCGGAGTTCGTTCGAGGTGTCCACGAAGTGCGAGACGCGCCTACTCCCCCGCTGTCCGAATGAACGCTGGTCGATATTCAGTCGACAGTGCCCGGACCTGGAATTCGATGCATCAGCACGGTGGCCGCGTCGAGAACGAATTCTCTGTCGAGCGTGAACAGATACTTGTAACGGGGACTTCCGTCGTGCGCGCGCCCGTCGTGCACGGCGATCAACGCGCCGTGGAACAACGGATCGACGACGATCATCGACCGTTCGAGCGCCAGTGGTTCGTCGGAGCCGATGCCGACGGCACGGTAGCGGTGACCCGCAGGCGCGGGGCGAGAATCGAACACCGCGGTCAACGCCGTTCGTGACGCCAGGTCATCGAGCCGCGAGCGGTACGCGTCGGACATTTCGGTCGAGGTCGACGCGGTGACCAGCACGATCCCCGTGGATCCCGCCGATTCGGCACGGCGCAGAAGCTCGTACTCGCAGTACTCGACGAGTTCTTCACCGCCGTGCCGGAGGCGAGAGTGTTGCCGAGCGAGACCGCCCGGCGTCACCGCAACCGGCGCTCGCACCGTCACCGCTGGTTGCGTCGTCCATCGATCGACGACGCGGGCATGGGCGTCGAACACGGGCAGTGCGTCGGGCGGACCGTACAACCAGCCTTGGCCCCACACCGCACCGATGTCGTGTGCCCACCGCTCGTGGGCCTCGGACTCGATTCCCTCGGCCAGAACGACGGCGCCTGTGCGGTCTGCTTCCGCGCCGACCGCGGTGAGGATCGCGGCGGTCTCCCGAGTCGAGCGACCATGAGTCAATCGCATGTCGAGCTTGATGACGTCGGGTCGCACCAGCGCCAGCAGCGCCAAACTGGATGCGTCCGCGCCGACGTCGTCGACAGCCACACGCCAGCCGTTGTCACGAGCCTGTGCCACGGCGCCCAGAAGCCCGGCGACGTCCGACATCAATTGGCGTTCCGTTATCTCCACGATCACCGACAACGATCGGGCCTCGGCGAGCACTCGGCGCGACTCCGGCGGTGGCGGCGCGCCGAGCGCAGCGGGCTCGGTATTCACGAACAGCTGAAGATGACGGGGAAAGCGGGCCGCAAGAGCCCCCTGTACTGCGGTGAGCCGGCAGTGCCAGTCGAACTCGACCATGCAATTTCGGTCCTCGGCGTCTGTGAACAACTGCTCGGGGGACGTGGAGGGACTGTTCGCCGACGGACGCACCAGCGCTTCGAACCCGACCACCGTGCGGGTGTCGAGCGCGACCACTGGCTGATAGACCGGACGAAGGTCCGGCAAAGGGGCGCCACCGGTCGAACGGTCGTCCTGCGGGCTCTGCACTGTGCGTCTCTCCTGACATCGTCCCAGCGTCCCTCGACCGGAATCCATTGTGCCTTCACTTCTGCATTCTTCACCTCGGGCACACAGAAGACCGGATACGAGGCGGACAAGATATACAGTCGGTCGAGACCGATGAACCGACCGAACTGGGGCACGATCACATGGCAGGCCGAGGACATAACCTGTCGAACCCGCACCACGCGTTGTTCGCCGACAGGTACGTGGTTCGAGAGGTCATCGGCAGGGGCGGAGCAGCAGATGTCGTCCGAGCCGAGGATGTACGACTGGGCCGGACGGTTGCACTCAAGATTTTTCGTCGCGACCGGGGCGACCTGCCGGATCGCCGACGCATCGAAGCCGAGATGCAGACACTCGCTGCCCTGTCTCATCCCGGCCTGGTGACTCTGTTCGACGGCGGGACCGCTCTGGACGATCAGGGCTTCGAGACGCCTTACCTCGTCATGGAGTTCGTCGACGGTCCCACCCTGAATCAGCTACGGGCCGGAGCATGTCTGCCTCTTCCCGATGTCGCCGGCCTCGGCCGCGACGTGGCCACTGCGCTCGCTTACATCCACTCCGCAGGCGTGGTTCATCGCGACGTGAAGCCGGCGAACATTCTCGTCACACCGCCGACCGTGCACGCCCACCGATCGTTCAAGCTCACCGATTTCGGCATTGCACGCGTCGTCGATGCGGCCAGATTGACCGAACACGGCACTGCCGTGGGAACCGCACACTATCTGAGTCCCGAACAAGCTCTCGGAAGTACGACGGGCCCACCCACCGACGTGTATTCACTCGGTCTCGTCTTGATCGAATGTATCGGTGGCCGCGTGGTTTTCGAGGGTAGCGCCATCGCCGCGGCCGTCGCACGTCTGCATCGTGATCCCGAGGTGCCTGCCGGGCTGCCCCCGGAGTGGGCGAGGCTGTTGTCCGAGATGACTGCTCGCCGACCCGAGGATCGTCCCACGGCAGACGAGGTAGCCGAACGACTTGCCACGGTGGACACACTGGATCGCCCATCGGTTCCGACAGGCGACCTGGGCACCTGGGTCTACCCTGCGATCACCGAAGTCCCTGTGCACGAGTTGAATCAGATGGAACCTCCGCCTCGACGACGAGTCGGTCGGATGACCGCGGGCGTCGCAACGGCGGTCGCCGGACTGGTCGCCGTCGCGGTGGCGTGGAGTTCCCAGACTTCACCACAACCCCCGACAAGCGACCCCCGAGCCGAAACGTCGAGTCCAGTCCCGTCGACACCGATCACCTCGACACCCGAAGCAGCAGAACCCATCTCGTCGCCGACCACCGATTCCGTCATCGTCGAACCGGTGGCACCGGAGACGTACCTGCCCGAGACAGCCGCGATTCCGGCTCCTCGACTGCCTGCGGACACTCCGCCGGCAGAGTCGGGCAACAACGGCAATAGCAACGGGAACAACGGCAACGGCAGCGGGAACAACGGCAACGGCAACAACAAAAGTGGCGGCAACAACGGCAACGGAAACGCTAACGGGAACGGGAACGGGAACGGGAACGGGAACGGGAACGGCAGAGGCAACTGACGGTTCGCCCGCGCCTAGCGCCGGGTCGTCCTGGTCGAGGGATGCTCACCGCGTGTCAGCGGCGGGATATGTTCGATAACACCGGCCACGGCGGCGAGTCCGCGACTACCGATGTGGCTGGGCCGCGCGACAATGGGTGACGCGTGGTCGGACAGGCGGTCGAGGCGGTCGCGAGCACGGTCGACCACGGTCAACGGTGCAGCAGCCACCACGTTGCCTGGTGGCCGACGTGCAACAACAGGGTGAGGCCTGGTGGGTGCGGCCCGTCGAACGATCGACCACATCATGCCTGTGCGGTGCAACTGCCGATCCGTCATCGCAGCCCGCAACATCGGCAGCAATTGGTCCTCTTCGTCGCGCACGTCCTGCCTCAGAAGCTGGAATATTCTCTGCAGCAGGGGCTCACGATCCGGATCCTGCGGTGGCATGGCCTCGAGATCCGAGAACAACTCGTCTATCTGCTGGTGTTCCTGCTCGATGTCGAGCGTCAACTTCTCGCCCTCGGGCACATGTTTGCGAATGATCGGCCACAAGACTGCCTCTTCGGCAAACGCGTGCGGAAAGACGAGCCGGCACAGCGCGCGCAGAAGATCGTTCTGCTCGACGCCTTCCGCGGCCTCGATTCCCCGAAGAAGACGATCGAGTTCGACATGGTCGTCCCGCTGACGGACCAGAACGCTTCCCGGCCCACCCAACTCGTCGACCGAAAGATCGGAAATGGATTTCGGCATGCTTACCCCACAGAACTGATTGTCCGGCGGCGCGGTCCGGACACAGCCCCCGAACCGCGCCTCGCCAGATGGATTGTGTCGACGCCCGTTACGTCTCGTCGGGGTCGAGGGCGTCCTTGATCTTGCCCATCATCCCCTTCTCGGTGCCGAGGGCCGCCGACGCTGGATCGCCCTTGGCGCCGTCGTAGGTCGCGTACAGTTTCGGATCCGGTGCGGGGGCGGATGCCTTGTTGCCCAACGGTTGCGGGTCCGCGAGGAAGCCCATCTGGCGGGCGCCGTCGGGCGCGAGACGATTCGCCCACCCGCCGGTGGACGAGAATTCCCCGTCGGACAGATGCCACAGGTCGGTGGCATGCTCGGTGGCTTCTTCGTCCAGCAGAGCGTTGGGCGCGACGACGCCTTCGAGTCCGTCGGCTTGCAACTCTTCGATCGCAGCGAGCCACAAATTTTGATGGTGGGTGTCGCGGGCGAGGTTGAACTTCAACATCGCTTTCACTCCCGGGTCGTCGGTCATGTTGTACAGCCGCGCGGTCTGCAACCGTCCCTGAGCTTCCGCGGCGACGTTCGCACGGAAGTCGGCCAACAGGTTTCCGGACGCAACGATGTAGCGGCCGTTCCACGGGACACCGTTCGAATCCTGAGGCATCGCACCTCCCCCGGCGACGATGGCCTGCTGCGGATCCATCCCGCCCATCACCGCCGCGACCACCGGATCAGCCGCCGCCGCTTTGGTCGACTCCGTCGCAGGCGCGCCTTCGAGAAGGCGTGCGACCATCGTCGCCAGCATCTCCACGTGCCCGATCTCCTCGGTGGCGATGTCCATGATCAGGTCCTTGTACTTACCTTCCATGCGACAGTTCCAGCCCTGGAACAGGTACTGCATGGTCACGGTCATCTCGCCGTACGCGCCGCCGATCAACTCCTGGAGCTTGCGGGCGTACACGGGGTCCGCCTTCTCGGGCTTGACGTCGAACTGCAGGTAATCGGTATGGCGAAACATGTAAACTCCATTCTGGCAGTGGAAGACAACCGTTCGCCCTTCGGATACCGGAAGACCGAATCGGTCAAACCTCCTCTGCTGCACAAGTTTTGGCGAAATCCCCGCTGACACTCGCCTACTTTTGCGATCCCGGACAACGTATCTCCAGACGGCAGCGACAACAGGTTCGCGAGAACCGCCGCTGCCCGTTCGATCGTCTATTCGTATGGGTAGGAGAAGCGATGACCTGCAACAGCGCGTCCATTCCTCCGACCGCTGACGCGTCGACCGAGATCGGTGGTCACGACCTCGCCGACATCGCCGACGCGGTGCCCTCGGCATCCGCCGTATACGGGGACGCGGTGGTAACGGGCGTCAGCGACGATTCGCGCACGGTCGAACCAGGCGACCTCTACCTCGCGTTTCCCGGACGCCATGCGCACGGCCTCGACTTCGAACTCGAAGCGCTCGCCCGCGGAGCAGTCGCGATCCTGTCGGACCGTCCCGCGGTGTCACTGCCTTCGGTCGTCGTGACCAACCCCCGCAGCTGTGCGGGTCCGGCCAGCGCACTCGTCCACCGTCACCCCTCGAAGGGTTTGAGGGTATACGGAACGACGGGTACCAACGGAAAGACAAGTACGACCTACCTGCTCGGGGCCGCACTGTCCGCCGCGGGCGAGACCGTCGGCACCATCACCGGCATCTCCATCGCAGGACCGAGAACCACCCGACCGGCTGCCCGGACCACCCCGGAAGCCGCCGTACTGCAGCAATCCCTCGCGGCGATGCGTGACGAAGGCGCCACGTCGGTTGCTCTCGAAGTGTCCTCGCACGGGCTGGACCAGGGCCGAGTCGACGCGACGCACTTCGCCGCCGTCGGGTTCACGAATCTCACCCGCGACCACCTCGACTACCACCGATCGATGGACGAGTACTTCGCCGTCAAGTCACGCCTGTTCGAATCACACCGAACCGAGGTGGCGGCGATCGGAATCGACGGGGACTACGGTCGTCGGCTCGCGTCGTCGGTCGGTGTGCCGTGTTGGACGTGGTCGGCGTCGGATCCCGGGGCAGACATCCACGCAGATCGAATCCGCTCGGGCCCCACGGGCACATCCTTCACCGCACACACACCCGACGGCCCCCTGGACGTCCGCCTCCGGCTGCTGGGTCCTCATCAGGTCGACAACGCGTTGACCGCGCTCGCCATGCTCGCCGCGACGGGAGTCGAGCTCGACGCGGCTGTCGCCGGATTCGAGCAGTTGACCCATGTACCCGGCCGTTTGGAACGCGTCGACGACGGCCGGAGCGGCGTCGTGGCGCTCGTCGACTACATGCACAACACCGACGGCCAGCACCGGCTGCTCCCCTATCTACGGTCGCTGAGTACCGGGAAATTGATCGTGGTCATCGGCGCGACCGGCGACCGTGACATCGGGAAGCGCTTCCCGCTCGGAGCCACTGCAGCCGAGTACGCCGACATCGTCATCGTCACCGACGAGAGCCCCTTCTCCGAAGACGCCGACACCATCCGAGATGCGGTCGTCGATGGCGCTGTTGCAGCCGGTTCGGCGACGGTACTCGTCGAACCGGACCGGCGCGATGCCTTCGAACTCGCGGTCGAGCACGCACGGCACGGTGACGTGCTCGTGGTCGCCGGACGGGGATGCGACGACCACGTGGTCCACGGCAACAGGTCTGCGCCATTCGACGACAGGGTGGAACTACGTGCAGTCCTGGAGAACAGTGCGTCGACAAGCTGACCGCGAACACGCGCGGTCCAGGCCGACAATGCTCGGCGCTGCTGTCCCGCAACACCATTGAGGTACCGATCGATCCGAAAAAATTTCTCCACCCTCTTGGCACTCTCCGATCGAGAGTGCTAAATTCTTCCTCAGCACAGTGAAACGGCAGCCCGCTACAGGGGCGGGCGCATCGTCTGCATCAGGAGGTGATTGCTGTGCTTCGATTCGATCCGTTCCGTGAGTTGGATTCCATCGCCGCCGGCATGTTCGGCTCGTCGAGTGGTTCGGACCGTGTCCCTCGCTTCATGCCCATGGACCTGTACAAGGTCGACGACCACTACGTGCTCTCCGCCGACCTCCCCGGCGTCGACCCAGGCTCGATCGACGTCGACGTGGACCGGGGCACCCTCACCCTCACCGCCCATCGGACTGCGCCGAGCGATGGTGGCGTGCAGTGGATTTCATCCGAGCGGTTCGCCGGAACCTACCGCCGTCAGATCGCACTGGGCGACGGTATCGATACCGAACGCATCACGGCCTCGTACGACAACGGCGTGTTGTCGGTGACGATTCCGCTTGCAGAAAGAGCGAAGCCTCGGAAGATCGACATTTCGCGATCGGGTGCCGAGCAACGTTCGATCGAACCGCACGCGACCTGAAACGCTGTCGGACAACATGTTTCACGGTCGAATCGGAAAGGAGTGTCGCGCATGGACGACGAAGTGATCTGGCGGGAGGAATCGGATCGCGATTCCTGGTGGCGGCAGGTCCTCGGGCTCGGCGGCGAGGTACGTGAATGCCCCGAAACCGACGCACTCGAACAGGCTTTGGCTGTCCCGTTCGAGGAGGATCCGTTTCCGCCCACCCCGCGCGATTCCGTGATGGTGTAACTGCCGGAGGACCGTCTGTCGTGGGCTCGACACACGCGTGCCGAGCCCACGCTCCCTCCGCTCCAGGAGCGTTCCGGGGTGCGCTTCACCTCGCCGCGGGTGGCGACGCAGACTCCGATCCCAGCCGGACGAGGTCCGCGGCGAGCGTAGCGACAGGGATGTTCTCGTTCTGTGAGAGCTGGCGGATCAATTCGAACGCCTGGACCGCGTCGATACCGTAACGCTCCATCAGCATGCCCTTTGCTTGGCCGATCACATCTCGGGACGCCAAGCCAGAGGCGAATTGTTCCGTCTTGTTCGCCGTGTACAGCGCTACGGCAGCGTGAGTCGCGAGGACCGCGCCGAGTTCCTCGTCGGCGTCGTCGAACGCGTTCGCAGTCAAGGCGAACAGGTTCAAGGCGCCGATCGTGTCTTCTTTCGTGTACAACCGAAACGACATGCTGCTGAGAACACCGGCTTCCACGGCTTTCGGAGCAAACTCGGGCCACCGCGGATCGGTGCGGAAGTCGTCGCATCGGACGAAGAATTCGCTACGGGCTGCATCGACGCACGGTCCTTCGTCGAGCTGCTCTTGAAGGGCGTCCAGCCGAACGGGCAGCTCGCTCGTTGCGGCGTGCGATCGATACTTTCTCGGACCCTCCGCAACGAGAATGTCAGCGCAGTCGACCGCGTCGATCAGCTCCGTCGCGCTCTCGGTCACCCCGCGGAGGGTGTCCTCCAGACTTCTGGGAGCGAAGAAGGACCTCGTCATGTCGGCAATTTGTCGACTGAGGTCGCTACGTCGCGAGTCGGCGGTCAATTTTCCCGACCTCCGATCGGCACGTCCTCGGGCGACAGGGCACGATGCTGGTCCGCCGCCATGGCGCCGAGGGTGAGCTGACAGAGGCAACGAACATCCATTCGGGTGCGTTACCCGGGCGCCCTGGGCTTTACACTCGTCGCACGAAATCGTTCTCGATTAACGGTGCAGTTGCTCATCCGATGTGGTGCTATTACTCCTGCGGTCGGGTCGATCGCAGTGGTCAGGTTGATTCCCGACGAGGGGGCGGGAATCAACCTCCACGTGGAGCGGTTCGACGCGTTACTTCCCGGTCCACACCGGTTGCCTCTTCTCGCCGAACGCCGTTGCACCCTCGTGCGCGTCGGCGCTCGAGAAGACCACGTTCATGGCTTCCTGATTGCGCGCCCACAGGCCGTCGCCCCACGTGTCACCGTTGGCACTCTCGTGGACGAGTTGTTTGCTCGTCACCACCGACAGCGGTGCGTTGACCGCGATCGATTCCGCGAGTTCGAGTGCCACGTCGAGCGACGCGCCTTGCGGCGCAACCCTGTTGATCAAGCCGAGCTCGTACGCTCGCGCTGCCGTGATCGGCTCACCGGTCAGCGCGATCTCCAAAGCGATCTTGCGCGGAATCTGTTGACTCATGCGCAGAACGCCGCCTGCACCGGCGAAGAGGCCGCGTTTGACTTCCGGCAAACCCAGAGCTGCGGTCTCGTCCACGACGGCCAGATCACATGCGAGCAACAGCTCCGTTCCACCACCGAGGGCGAAACCGTTGACCGCCGCGATGGTCGGCTTGTCGACCCACTGGCGAACGAAGCCCGCAAAGCCCCACTCCGGATGCCCGTCGGCGTCGAGAGATCTGCCCGCTGCGATCTCCTTCAGATCTGCGCCTGCGCAGAAGGCACGACCGGAACCGGTGAGAACGATCGCTCGCACGTCGGGATCGACGTTGGCTGCGTGCACCGCATTTCCCACCGCCGTGGACAATGTCGAATCGACCGCATTCAGCGCCCTCGGGCGGTTGAGCGACACCACTGCGACGTTCCCGCGTCGCTCGACCAGCGCCGCCGGTTCGTCGATCGTCGTCGAACTCATCGAAATCTCTCTCTCGGTGTTGTCTATCTACCTGCGAATCGGTCGATCCGCTCACGTGCACTTCCGCAGGCGCCGACGTCGGCAATCGTGCGGGCCTCGTCATCGAGACGGTCGGACAGCGAACCGTTCGACGCCACCCGCATGAGCCTCCGCGTCTGCCCCACGGCAGGGAAGGCACTCGCACAGACCTTGCGTGCCAACTCCTCCACACGAGAGGAAATCTCGGCGTCGTCGACCAGGTCGGTGACCAGTCCGTTGTCGAGCGCTTCCTGACCACCGATGACCTCTGCAGCCAACAACATCCGCGCCGCCGCGCGCGGACCTACGACTCTGGGCAATAGCGTCGACACGCCACAATCCGGCGACAATCCGACCGCCGAATAGGCTGCGGCGAATTTGCTGGACCGTCCTGCCACGACGAAATCCGCGCCAAGCACGAATCCCAAGCCCGCGCCTGCCGCCGAGCCCTGAACTCCAGCGATGACCACGACGGGGAGCGTGTCGAGAATCTTCAACGCATCGTGGACCGTACCGGCCAGATCGGTGAGGAACGCGGGAATCTCGGCGGCAGAGGCCATTTCGCGCACATCACCACCGGCACAGAAGTTCTTGCCCTCGCCGGTCAGCACGAGCACGCGGACGCCGGGATCGGCTGCCACTGCCTCGATCGCAGCCTTGAAGCCGGCGGCCAGATCGGTGTTCAACGCGTTCGACGACGCGCCACGAGTAAGCACGATGCGAGCGATCCCCTGCTCGATCGAGAATCGCACGCTCGCGTTTTCGATACCGTTCATCGGGGGGCCATGCGGATCGCACCGTCGAGGCGAATGACCTCGCCGTTCAGCATCGGATTCTCGACGATGTGGCGTACCAGAGCTCCGAATTCGTCGGGGTCACCGAGCCGCGAGGGGTGAGGCACCTGGGCGCCGAGCGATGCGCGCGCGTCGTCGGGCAACGTCTTGAGCAACGGGGTGTCGAAGATCCCTGGTGCGATGGTCGCGACGCGAATCTGGTGGCGAGCCAGCTCGCGAGCGATCGGCAGAGCCATGGACACGATTGCGCCCTTGGACGCGGCGTACGCGGGCTGACCGATCTGGCCGTCGAACGCAGCAACCGATGCCGTGTTCACGATGACGCCGCGTTCTCCATCCACGCTCTCGGTCGACGCGATGCGCTCGGCAGCGAGTCGAATCACGTTGAACGTACCGAACAGATTGATGCGGACGATGCGCTCGAAGTCCTCCATCGGAAGGGGTCCGTTCTTTCCGAGCACCTTCCCCGGAGGACCGACGCCTGCGCAGTTGACCACGACGCGAAGCGGGCCCTGCTCGGACAGCACGTCCAGCGCCTGCGAGACGTCGTCGGAGGACGTGACGTCACCGGGCAGGAAGGTCACCGATCCTGCATGCTGCTCGGCGACGGACTTACCCGGTGAGCCCGGCAGATCCAGGATGCCGACGTGCGCGCCTGCCCGCACGAGCGCTTCGGTGGTCGCCAGGCCGAGACCGGATGCCCCACCGGTCACCAGAGCGGTGATATCAGTCGTCTTCATCTCGAATTCCTTGTCTGTCCGAGCGACACCTCATGTGCCGCTGGTGAAAGTGATGTGTCGCGGGCGGTGCCCGCTGTCGTCACGGCCGGCAGTGCGAACCGAAGCCTCAGCGCGGGTCGACGAAGATGTCGTAGTCGAGCGGTTCCTGCCCTCCGTACACCGCGAGATCGGTGATGCCGGCTTCGGCCAACACATCGACATCGATCAGCGTCTCACCCGTTCGGTGACGCGGGGTGTGCGACAGCAGCAGGGCGGCCGCGTCGGCCATCACCTGTGGGTCACGTGCGTGCGACGTCCCCTCCTCGCCGCCGAGGAGGTTCTTCACCGCAGCAGTTGCGATGGTGGTCTCCGGCCACAGGCAGTTGCTGGCGATACCGTCGTCCGCGAATTCTGCGGCAAAGCCTTTGGCCAGCAACGTCATTCCGTACTTGCCGAGCATATAGCCCGGGTGCTTTCCCAGCCACTCGTCGGACATGTTCAGCGGCGGTGACAGCGTCAACACGCTCGCCGATTCCGACTTCTTCAGGAATGGCAGGCACGCCTGCGTGAGAGCGAACGTTCCGCGCACGTTGACCTGTTGAATGAGATCGAAACGCTTGAGCGGTAGGTCCTCGGTCCCGGCCAGATTGAGGACGCTTGCATTGTTGATGCAGATGTCCACGCCCCCGAAGGTGTCCGCTGCGGTCGACGCCGCGCGCTGGACGTCGTCGTCGTTTCGCACGTCGCCGACGACTCCGACAGCCTTGCCACCGGCAGCTTCGATCTGCTCGACCGCCGTGTGAATGGTTCCGGGCAAGCGAGGGTCGGGATTGTCGGTCTTCGCGAGCAGCACCAAATTCGCACCGCCCCTGGCCAATTCGGTGGCGATCGCCAAACCGATGCCGCGGCTTCCGCCCGACATCACCGCTGTCATACCGTCGAATCGTAGGTCGCTCATGTCAGTCCTTCTCGTCAGAGTCGCTCGATGATGGTGGCGTTGGCCATGCCGCCGCCTTCGCACATGGTCTGCAAGCCGTATCGACCACCGGTGGCTTCCAGATACGTCAGCATCGAGGCCAGAAGCCTGCCGCCCGACGCACCGAGCGGGTGCCCCAGCGCGATGGCGCCACCGGCCGGGTTGAGGCGTTCGGGGTCGGTGTCGAAGTGGCTCTGCCACAACAACGGAACCGGAGCGAACGCTTCGTTGACCTCGTACGCGTCGATCTGATCCAGCGTCATTCCCGTACGCGCGAGGATCTTCTCGGTGGCGGGGATCGGCCCCGTCAGCATCAGGAGTGGGTCACTTCCCGCCACGCTGAAGCTGTGGAAACGGGCGCGCGGTGTCAACCCGAGCGCAGCAGCCTTCTCCTCGCTCATGATCAAGGCGGCCGACGCGCCGTCCGTGAGGGGCGACGAGTTTCCTGCGGTGATGGACCACTCGATCTCCGGGAATCGCTGCGACATGGCCTCGCTCTGGAACACAGGACGCAGGCCGCCCAGCGACTCTGCCGTGGTCGAGGGCCGCACTGTCTCGTCCGTGCTGACGAGGACTTCGTTACCGGACCCGTCGACCGTACGGACGGGAACGATCTGATCGACTTGCTGCCGCCCTGCCGCCTCGGATGCACGACGATGCGAACGGGCTGCGTATTCGTCCAACTCCTCGCGGCCGAACTTCCACCTCGCCGCGATCAGCTCGGCTCCGATGCCCTGGGACACCAGGCCTTCCGGGAAGCGCTTGGCCAAGGGTCCGACGTTGGGGTCCTTGTCTCCCACGTTCGAGAACATGGGTGCGCGACTCATGGACTCGACTCCGCAGGCGATGACGATGTCGTACGTGCCGGCTGCAACACCGTGGGCGGCGAAAGCAGCGGCCTGCTGGCTGGAACCGCACTGACGATCGATCGTCGTCGCAGGAACCGACTCCGGGAAGCCTGCCGCCAGAACGGCGGTGCGCGCGATGTTGACTGCCTGTTCGCCGGATTGCGTCACGCATCCGGCGATGACGTCGTCCACCAACGCCGGATCGAGGTCGTGTTTGCGGACCAGCTCGGCCAGGAGGTCCGCAAGCAGGGTTGCCGGGTGAACCCCTGACAGAGAGCCGCCCGGCTTACCCTTCCCGGACGGCGTTCGGATGACGTCGACGATCACTGCGGTAGTCATGAAGTTCGAATTCCTTTCGTAGGTGGTCGAGAAGATTCAGATTCCGAGAAGCTCGGACACATAGTTGCGCGCTCGTGTCGGGTCGAACGACCGCGCGATCTGCATTTTCTCGGCCTCCGTCGAACCTTCGGCGTGGGTGGCGAGGACGGTCTGATATCCACCCCAGCTTCCCGTGCAGAGGTCACCGATCAAGTTGATCAAGCGCAGACGCTGTTCCGCGGGAACGGCTGCGGCGAAATACTTTTCGAGAACCTTGCGGGTATCGGGATCCGCCCAGTCGCCTCCGCCAGGACCGGTGGCCACCAGACCGCCCGCCAAGTCCAGCACGGTCGTCGTCGCGGCAGTGAAACCGTGCGCGAAGTGATACTTGGCCATGTTCACGGCGAGAGGATCCGGCAGTTGAACTCCGTTGTCGCCCTGGGTCGAACGCAGCGCCGCGAGCTGACCGAACCCGCGGACGGTTTCGGTGTACGAGATCAGCTCTGTCAGCTTGCTCTTGACGTGGCCGGCCTTGATGATGCCGTTCGCTTCGGCCACCATGGTCGCGGCGCCGACGAGGAGGTCGAGGAGCGGCAGCTTGTAGTTGATCGCCGTGTATCGGTGATAGTCGACGAATGCAATGGCCAACGGCCCGGCGAGCTCGGGCTGACGTGCGAGAAACACCCTGTTCTTGGGGACGCGGACGTTGTCGAACACGGTCAGACTCTCGAGCAGCTTGTGCTTCGACGACAGCGGATGCGAGAACTCGTCACGGTCGCCGTGCAGATACGGCGAGACGTACAGGGTGAGGCCTGGAGTATCGACCGGCACTGCGAAGCTGAGTGCGTAGTCGGCGTCCGATGCACCCATCGCGCGGGTCGGGAGAACGAGGATTTCGTCGGCGTTCGCGGAGAACGACGTGTGCACCTTGGCACCGCGAACCGTGATGGACTCCTCGTCCTCGTCCACGATGTGCAGGTAGAGATCCGGGTCGGCCTGCTGATGGGGCGCGAGCGAGCGATCGCCTTTGACGTCGGTCTGCGCGACGGCAATCGCGACGTCGTTGGCGCAGCAATGGTCGTAGAACGCCTTGGCGTTCTCGAGACCCTCGCCCGTCAGCGCGCGAAGGAGCCCGAACAGCGCGTCGCTGCCCACCTCTTTGAGAACGATCGTTCCAGTCCCGAGTCTGCAGACACTCTCGATGAGCTCACCGCGGCGCGCGATGTCGTCCGCGGTGCGCGGAACGCGATAGAACGCTGTGTAGGGACCGTCGCCGTCGTCCGCTACGGCAAGGTCGGGTTCGAGCTCGGCGATGTCGTATGCGAGTGCGGAATGCGAGATCGCCGTGTCGAACTCGGCGAACTCGGTGACGTCGTCGACGCGTCGGCCCTGGTAGACGACTCGTCGACCGTCCTTCAAACCATCCCGGTACTGACGCGCTGTACGAATGCCCATCTCGTGGAACCTCTCGAGTTGTCGGGGTCCGGCTCACCGGCGTCGGCGACACGGGCGACCGTTCAATTGTTCGGTTGCTGTTTAGATTGGCAGAGCGTAGCGGCTCATGTCAACGCCAACCGGTCACGCGCTGTCGACTGGAAAAACCCTATTCACGCGGCCATGCAGCACAATTCGTTGCGTCGGAAATCGTTCTTCCCTAGACGGTCACTTCGCGTTAGGCTGGTGATCTATCGCACGATAACTGTTCAGCGAAAGGCAATCTATGTACCCCGGGGCCCACTCGAAAACCCACCCGAACAAGCCAGCGGTCATCATGGCCGATTCGGGTGAGACAGTGACCTTCGGTGAACTGGAGTCGCAGTCCATTCGGATCGCCCGATATCTCCGCGACGCGGGCCTTCGCGAGGGCGATCACATCGCGCTCATCAGCGACAACAACCCCCGCGTCTTTGCGATCTATTGGGCCGCAATGCGATCGGGGCTGTACTTCACTGCCATCAACCGCCATCTGACGGCCGGCGAGATGGCCTACATCGTGAACGATTGCGGGGCGCGCGCTGTCGTTGCCGCCGCGACTCTTCACGACGTTGCCGAACTCGTTGCAACCCAGACGCCCGCCGTCGAACTTCGGCTTGCGTTCGGTGGCTCGATTCGAGGTTTCGCAGATCTGGACGAGGAGACCGTCGGCCTCTCCGACGAACCCCTCGAGTCTCAGCCCCGCGGCGCGGACATGCTGTATTCGTCCGGGACTACCGGCCAGCCGAAGGGCATCGAACCCTCGCTCCCGAACCGGCAGATCGACGAGCCCGGTGACACGATGGTGGGGCTGGCGTCCGGCGTATGGAAAATGAACTCCGACACCGTCTACCTGTCGCCGGCGCCTCTGTACCACGCCGCACCCCTCCGGACGGCAGCAGCTGTGCAGGCTCTGGGCGGAACGGTCGTCGTGATGGGAAAGTTCGACGCCGAACGCGCCCTGGCCTACATCGAACAGTTTCGCGTGACGCACAGTCAATGGGTACCGACGATGTTCGTCCGCATGCTCAAGCTGCCCGACGAGAACCGTCAGGCGTACGATCTGTCGTCGCTCACCACTGCCATTCACGCCGCAGCGCCGTGTCCGGTCGACGTCAAGCGCGCCATGATCGATTGGTGGGGTCCGATTCTGCAGGAGTACTACTCCTCCACCGAACTTGCCGGAATGACGAGCATCGACTCCGACGAGTGGCTGAAGAAGCCCGGTTCGGTAGGCAAGGACGGTCTACTGGGTACGGTTCGCATCTGTGGCCCCGACGGAGAAGTGTTGGGGCCGAATCAGATCGGCGACGTCTACTTCGAGCGCGACGAGATGCCGTTCGCGTACCACAACGACCCCGAGAAGACGAAGAAGGCGCAGCACCCGCAGCACGACAACTGGTCGACGACCGGCGATGTCGGATATCTCGACGAGGACCGCTATCTGTTCCTCACCGACCGTGCGACCTTCATGATCATCTCCGGCGGCGTCAACATCTACCCTCAGGAGATCGAAAACGCGCTCGCGGTACATCCGCTCGTTCTGGATGTCGCGGTGATCGGCGTCCCCGATCCCGAGATGGGCGAACAGGTGATTGCGGTCGTACAACTCGTTCCAGGGGTCGAACCGTCCGACGAGCGTGCCGAAGAAATTCTCGCGTACGCACGAGAATCGTTGGCGCGCTTCAAGGTTCCGCGCCGGATCGTGTTCGACGCGGACCTCCCTCGCACGCCGACCGGCAAGCTCGTCAAAGGCCGTCTCAAGGGAAAGTACGACTACCTCGCGGCCACATAGAGCTGACGTGAGCCGGAGAAACGAAATGTCACCTTCGTACGGACGTACCGCGGCACTCGACGGTTGTATCGACACGCATCGGGCCGATTCGCAGTACGAACTCGTGTCGACCGTTCTACGTCTGGCAACCCTCGCCAGGACGCAGTTCGGCGACGCGCTGAAGCCTGCTGGCATGAGTTGGGCGCGCTACGAAGTTCTTGCCCTACTGTGCCGCAACGGTCCGAGCTCCTACCGTGAAATCGGCGCGGAACTCGCCCGACACCGCACCAGTATCAAAAGCACGGTGGCTGCGCTCGAAGAATCGGGTCACGTGACACGATCCTCGGATTGGAAGTGGCCGCAGCGGCTGCTCGTGGAAGCGACGGAATCGGGCCGTCGAGCAGTCACGCGAGCCGAAAAAGCGTTGCACCGCACCGCGATACCACAGGAAGCGGCTGACGAGTACCCCACAGCACTCGACGCGCTGAGGCGGCTCGAACGCACATGGACGCAACCTCGCCTGCTGCCGTGAAACGCACAGACGAGACGAGTATGCCCGGGCGTCGAGAACCGACGTCCGGGCATGCTCCGATCGCGTGGTTCAAACCGAGTCGGTGATCATCCGAAAAATCGACTGCAAATACTTCGCTGCAATATCGTGGGGGTCATCCGGTCCGTCGTCGCGATACCACTGAGGTGTTCCCTGCAGCATCGCAAAGATACTCCGTGCGATGAAATGGGTATCGTCGATCTGGAACACGCCTTCCGCCCGGCCCGTCTCGAGCAGCTCGATCATGTTGTCCGTGACGGTATTTCGACGGGCGACGTAGTGAGAACGCGCTTCGGGACCGAGAAAGCGTGATTCCGGATGAATTCGTGCGATGTCCCGTCTGCACGTCTCGTGCAAACTGACGGCGGTGACGAAGTGCCGCAGTCGCTCGGTCGTCGACTCACCTGCTTCGCTGAGCGCTCCAGCAATGTGGGCGGCCAGGTCGTCCATTCCGACGTTCAGCAGCGCCGCGAGAATTCCCTCTTTGTTGCCATAGTGGTAGTAGAGAGACGGCATCGTTATCTCGGCCCGTGCAGCGATGTCACGAATCGTGGTGCCGTGATATCCCTTCGCCTGGAACAAGGACAACGCCGCCGCGAGGATGGGCGTGAGCGGAAGGGGCCGATACACACGCCAATCGTCGTCTGCGCGGTGCGCGGTGCCGATCGTCATCATGTCGTACCCTTCGTTCACGCATACGCAAGCTCGTCCTCACGACAGCATACTTTCGTCACTCGACGACGGCGTCCGGCCGCAGTGACAACGACACTTTGCCGGTCGCGGTGCGATCGGCCAGCGATTCCAACGCACTGACAGCCGCCTCCATGGGAACGACCTTCGGCTCTTCGACGATCAGGGAACCATCTTTCAGGCGTGGTTCCAGGTCTGCCCACTGCCGCGCGGTGTAGTCGGGGAACGCTCGGATGTATTCGCCCCATCCAGCACCGACGACGGATACGTTCTTCAGAAGCAACCGGTTGACCTTGACCGTCGGGATCTCGCCACCCGTGAAACCGAGCACCACCAGTCGACCGTTCGGGGCGAGCGATCGGATGCTGTCGAGGAATCGATCCCCTCCGACAGGATCGAGGACGACGTCGACGCCCCATCCGTCGGTGAGTTCGAGTACTCGATCCTTGAAGCCGTCGACCATGACCGTGTGGGTCGCGCGGTTCGCGGCTGCGACCTTCGCCTTCTCGTCGCTGCTCACGACCGCGATGGTCTCCATTCCCAGTGCTGCTGCAACCTGGAGCGCTGCGGTCCCGATTCCTCCGGCGGCGCCGTGGACCAGGACCGTCTCCCCGGCTCGACTCCTCGCCCGTTCGTCGAGCGCGAAGTGCACCGTGAGGTAGTTCATCAGGAATCCCGATCCTGCTGTCAACGACACCGACTCCGGCAAAGGGAACACGAAGCGCGGATCGAGAACGACGGTCTGTTGCCACGCGCCGTCCAGGGCGAGAACCGCAACCTTCTGCCCCTCGGTCAATCCACTGCCCAGCGGGGCGGACCGAACGACACCTGCGCCCTCCGCACCGAGTACAGCCGGGAGCGACGCGACCATCTGATAGCTACCGGACGTCTGCAGTAGGTCGGGAAATGACACGCCCGCTGCGTGCAGATCGACCACGACCTGCCCGTCGGACGCCACAGGTTCCGGCACCTCGGTGATCGCGACTCCCTGCGGTCCGACTGCCTCGACCAATTGCACTGCCTGCATCTTGCGCGCTCCTGCCCATGTATGCGGCTCGACGGCGCCGAGGTCGACTCGGCCCCCGGCCTGATTCGGGTCCGATTCGGCCCGTTGACGAATTGTGGTCCAGACTACACAATGTAGCGAGCGCTAGAAATAAAGAGCAATCGCAGATGGCGCAGGAGACACCGATGAAACGCATCCATTTCGACCACGACCACGACGCGTATCGCGACACCGTGCAGTCGTTCCTAGCTCGCGAGGTGCAACCCTTCTACGAGGAGTGGGAAAGCGACCGGCTGGTCCCACGCTCGGCATGGCTCGCAGCCGGCAAATCCGGGATCCTCGGGTTGTCGGTGCCGGAGTCGTATGGCGGCTCCGACGTCACCGATTACCGCTTCCGGCAGGTGGTCGCCGAAGAGATCGCCAAAACCGCCACCACGTCGTTCGGCGCGGGACTCAGCTGCCAGGACGACATCATCATTCCGTACTTGTCGGACCTCGGGACCGACGAACAGCGTCGGCGCTGGCTCCCGGGGATGGCGAGCGGTGATCTGATCGGCGCGATCGCCATGACGGAACCGGGAACCGGCAGCGACCTGCAGGCGATCAAGACAACAGCCGTGCGCGAGGGTGACGACTGGGTCATCAACGGCCAGAAAACGTTCATCACCAACGGAATTCACTGCGATCTGGTCATCGTCGTCGCGCGTACGGATCCGAACGCCGGCTCCCGCGGCTTGTCTCTCTTCGTCGTCGAACGTGACACGCCTGGTTTCACTCGTGGCCGCAAATTGACCAAGGTCGGGCTCGCGGCCCAGGACACCGCCGAACTGGTCTTCACCGACGTTCGGGTACCGCACAGCAATCTCCTCGGCGTCGAAGGCCGCGGCTTTCTTCATCTCGTGGAACGGCTACCTCTCGAACGGCTGTCCATTGCCGTAGCCGCCATCGCCGGTGCGCGCGCCACGTACGAATGGACGAAAGCGTACGTTTTCGATCGCAGCGCTTTCGGCACGAAGATCGGCGACCTGCAGAACACGCGCTTCGTGCTCGCCGACATGCTGACGGAAATCGAGGTCACCGAATCCCACGTCGACCGTTGCGTTCTGGCACTGAACAGCGGCGAACTCACTGCCGTCGACTCCGCGAAGGCCAAGTGGTGGAGTTCCGAGCTGCACAAGCGAGTCGTCGATCGATGCGTCCAATTGCACGGCGGCTACGGATACATGATGGAGTATCCCGTGGGTCGAGCATTCGTCGACCAACGTGTACAGACGATCTTCGGTGGCACCACCGAAGTGATGAAGGAAATCATCGGACGCGACATCGCGGCAGGGGCAGTCCGATGACCGCCGCGAACGGCAGGCGTCCGAGCGAACCGCACGACACCTTGCGCGATCTGCTCGAATCCCGCGTCAGTTGTCGAGCTTTCACGTCGGAACCGGTTTTCGACGGCACGATTCGCGAAATTCTGACGATGGCTCAGCGCACGGCGTCGTGGTGCAACAGCCAGTCGTGGCACCTTGCGGTCACCCGAGGCGAGGGCACCGAACGTTTACGCGAAGCGCTGTATTCGGCGGCCTCGGCCGACGTCGTGGAGGAAACCGACATCGCGTTTCCCCGTGAATACCGGGGCGTGCACAAGCAGAGGCGGCGCGAGAGCGGCTTCCAGCTGTACAACGCAGTGAACATCGAACGCGGCGACCGAACGAGGCAACGTGAACAGACCCTCGAGAACTTCCGCTTCTTCGGCGCGCCGCATGTCGCCATCCTTCATACCGACGAAGCCTTGGGTGCGTACGGGGCGGTCGACTGCGGTGCCTACGTCAGCAACTTTCTGCTTGCCGCAACATCTCTCGGTGTGAGCACCATCGCCCAGGCTGCCTTGGCCGTCTATCCCAATGTCCTGCGTCGTGAATTGGGGTTGTCGGAAGACCGCAGAATCGTCTGCGGAATTTCCTTCGGCTATGCCGACACCTCGCACCCGATCAACGGTTACCGCACATCGCGTGCGGTAGTGGACGACGTCGTGGATTGGATCGACCGATGAGAACCGACAATTCACGCGTCACCACCGAACGCACAGGGCACGTTCTGCTGATCACGATGGACCGTCCGGCCAAGAAGAACGCGGTGGACGCCGACATGACGCAGGCGCTCGACAACGCGCTCGATGTGCTGGACGACGACCCTGATCTCAGGTGCGGAATTCTGACCGGCGGACCCGAAATATTCTGCGCTGGAACGGATCTTGCGACCGGACCGGGCGATCCGACCGAACGCGGCGGAAAGTACGGCATCGCAGGACGTAGCCGCACAACCCCGCTCATCGCTGCCGTAGAGGGTTTTGCGCTCGGTGGCGGCATGGAGATTGCGCTGGCGTGCGATCTCGTCGTCGCCGGACGTTCGGCACGGTTCGGCCTCCCCGAAGTCACCCACGGGCTCGTTGCCAACTGCGGCGCGCTGTTCCGTACCCACCGGGCGCTACCCCTTCATGTTGCCAAACAGCTTCTCCTTACCGGGCAACCGATTTCGGCAGAACGCGCGTTCGCTCTCGGCCTTGCCAACGACGTCGTCGACGACGGAACCGCAGTAGCGAACGCACTTCGATTGGCCGCGGTCATTGCAGGGAATGCTCCGGTTGCCGTGCGTGAGACGCTTGCTGCGGTCGAAGCAGTGGTAGGACGCGACGACCCGCATGGATGGGAGGTGACGGCAATCGCCGAGAAAAGCGTTCTCGCATCACGCGATTCCGACGAGGGACTAGCCGCATTCCTGGAACGTCGCACCCCCGTATGGAAAGGCAACTGACTTACCCGAAAAAGGCAAGTAGCCCAGTCGATTTCGCGTATACCACGCGGTTTCCACTGGGCTATTCGCCGTCGAAATATTCCTGATTTTCGAAGCAAATCGATCATTGACATTAGTGGCGAACATCACTTACGCTTCGGCGCGAGACATTGTTCAAGGTTTCGGTCATTTCTCGACCATCGGCAAATCCGCCACAAACCAGAAAGAGGGCAGTCATGTCAGTGTCGCCCGACACCCCGGCCGCACCGCCGGCGTCACAACAGAAGGCCGCGAGAAAGGCAGCTTTCGCCGCCGCTCTGGCCACCTCTCTCGAGTGGTACGACTTCTACATTTACGGCACTGCAGCTGCACTCGTTTTCAGCAAGACATTCTTCGCCACGGACAACGAGGTCGTAGCAGCTCTCAACGCGTTTGCCACGGTTGCCATCGGCTTCATCGCCCGCCCGGTCGGTGGGATCATCTCCGGCCACTTCGGCGACAGGATCGGGCGCAAACCCGTACTGGTGTTCGCAACACTGTTGATGGGCATTGCCACTGCGTTGATCGGTTTCGTGCCCAACACGGAAATCGTCTGGCTTGCACCGGTACTGCTCGTCACACTCCGCATCTGCCAAGGTCTCGCGGTGGGCGCTCAATGGGGCGGCGCAGTCCTGTTGGCAACGGAATACGCGCCGGCCAACCGTCGCGGATTCTTCGGCAGCTTCGCACAACTCGGTATTCCGATCGGCGTTGTTCTGGGTAACGGCATATTTCTTGTCGTCGCATGGCTGGTCTCACCCGAGGCATTCATGTCGTGGGGTTGGAGAGTGCCGTTCTGGATCAGCTTGGTCATGATCTTAGTTGCTTTCGGAATCCACAAGTATTTGGAGGAGACTCCGGAATTCCAGAAGGTCGAAGAGAAGCTGGCTACCACGCCGGCCCAGCAGAAATCGCCGGTTTTCCAAGTTCTTCGACGAAACCTCAGCACGGTCCTCCTCGCCGGGGGGACCTATCTGGTCGGTATTGCAATGTTCTACATCACGATCACCGGTTCCATCCAGGTCGCGACGACCAACCTGGGGATGGCGCGAGCTGACGTCCTGTGGATCATCATGGTCGGCGCCGCAGTCCTGATTCCCATGGTGCCGTTCACGGCTCATCTCTCGGACGTCTACGGGCGTCGCCTCATCTACGGAATCGGCATTGCCGGCATGGGCCTGTGGGCTATTCCGATGTGGATGCTGATTCAATCCTCGGGCTCCGGCAAGATCTGGCCCTTCGCTATTGCCTTGATCGTGTCGTGTTTCGTCATGTCGTTCCAGACCGGTCCCCAGGCTGCCCTGTTCGCAGAGCTGTTCCCGGCTGAAATTCGCTATTCGGGTGCTTCGCTGGGATATCAGGCCGCAGCGATTCTCGGCGGCATGGCACCGATGGCGATGGTTGCTCTCGTGAACGGCCACGTGTCGAACATCTGGCGTGTGGGTTTGATGATCACCGCCCTGGCAGTGGTCGCTCTGGTGTGCCTCTTGGTTCTCTCGCTGCGGGCACGGCGGACCGACCGAGCGGCAGAGACGCACCCGGTTCCGGCTCGGGCCACTCGCTGACCCTCGCCTGACCCTCGCCTGGCGCATGCCCGAAGTCGGTGAGTGTTCTTTGCTGCACAATGGAAATGAGGCTTCTCGAGACACACGATGACCGTCGTGACAGTTGCTGTGGTTGCGCTGACCTCCGCATGCGCCAACGGCAGCAACGAAAGTTCCGGCGCCACCACGCCGACAACGCAACGCGTTGTCAGTGACGCCGTCGCTTCCTGCACTGCGTTGTCCGGTTTCGAACTCGACGCATCGCGCATCGCGTTGCCGACGTCGGGCGCACGCCTGACGGAGGCAACAATCGCGAAATCCCCTGTGGAGGAGCGAGATTTCTGCCAGGTCACCGGCGCGATCGACGCCGTCGATCCAGCAGCACCCCCGATCCGATTTCAGGTGAATCTTCCGGTCGAGTGGAACGGTACAACCGTTCAGATGGGCGGCGGAGGCTACAACGGCACCGTCGTGACCGGACTCGACAACGTACCCGGCACGGGCGACGCCGACCCGGACGCTTCGGACGCAAGTCCGTCCACGGATGTTCCCCTCCCGCCGATCGACCAAGGTTACGTAACTTTCGGCAGCGACGGTGGAACGGACGTCGGCGAGAACGCACCCGGTAGTTTCGCGCTGAACCCGACCGCGCTGGCCAACTATGCAGGCGAATCCGTCAAGAGAACCCGTGACGCCGCTATCGCTGTGGTCGAGCAGTTCTACGGGTCGACGCCCGATCTGCAGTTTCATGTCGGCGGATCGAAAGGGGGCCACGAAAGCCTCGTTGCCGCACAGCGCTATCCCGACGACTACGACGGCGTCATTGCGTACTACCCCGCCGCGCAGAACCAGGCATTCGTAGCTGGTTGGTCGGGCATGGTGGACGTTGCCTACGACGTTCCCGGCAATTATCTGGATCCCGAGCACAGGCAGTTCGTCACGGACGCCGTGATCGGCGCATGCGACGACCTGGACGGCATCGAGGACGGCATCGTCTCGGATGTACGAGGGTGTTCCGAGTCCTTCGATGTCTCGACTCTGCTGTGTGACTCGACGTCGACGCCTTGCCTGACACCGGCTCAGGCGGACGAAATCACCTTTGCGAGTGAGCCGCAGCGTCTGCCGTATCCGCTTGCCAACGGTGTCGACACCGTCGGACCGTATCCGGTGCTGGCCGGGGCCGACTTGTCGATATGGATGACGGACGAGGACATGTCGAACTACGACCGGTTCGTCGAAGGTGTGCAGAAGTACTTCATTGCTCAGGACTCGACGGAGAATCCCGTGGAGTTCGATTACATGAAGTACAGGGACCGAGTCGAAGCGTTCTCGCAGCAATTCGACGCCACCAGCACCGACCTCGACAGCTTCGTCGACAAGGGAGGCAAGTTGATCCTGGTGCAAGGTGACACCGACATGCTCGTGCCTCAGCAGGCGACGTCGAACTACTACGAAAATCTGGTATCGAAGTACGGCAGAAGCGACTTGGATCAGAGCGTCAAGTACTACACGGTTCCCGGGTACGGTCACGGCAACGGTGAATTCGATTTGGTGTGGGATTCTCTCGGCGCGTTGCAGACGTGGGTAGCGGATGGCGTCGCGCCGACGGATCAAATCGCACGCGAGAACGGCGATCGAGCGCGCCCGTTGTGCGAATATCCCGGCTGGCCGAGATACACGGGTACTGGACCGGCCAACGAAGCCGGCAGCTTCGAATGCACCACCTCGCCCTAGTCGGTGTCAGCTACTGCGGCAGCCACGCCGCAGCGCCTAGTCGTCACTGCGAGCTAGAAATCGAAACGAGAACACCCCGCCTGCGACTTTCGTTGAGGGCGGGGTCTTTTCGTTTGCGCCATCGGTACTCGCCCCAGCTGGACTCACAACTGGACGGTAGCGCGAATCTGTCCACGCCATCACGACATCAGCGCAAGTTCGGCGTTCCGGTTCGTCGGCCTGAAGTCGGCACCTGACGTCAACAAGAGCGCCACAGCAGCGTTCACAGTGCTGCCAGCCGTATTCGACATCCTCGCCGCGCCGTTGCTGTGGCGATTGGGCATCGCGCGACACCCGAAGGACAACTCGGTCGGCAATGTCTTCAGCTCCCAACCCGCCGTGAAACAGGCGGGCACTGCCGCGCCCGATCAGCGTGGCTCGAACCTCACTGTCGACGAGCGGGCCGAGCCTGGCATTCGAAGCCTCGATGTGACGGGTAGATCTGACTCGCACAACGAAAAGTGCCCCTGAACAGCGTAAAGGCTGTTCAGGGGCACTTGGTGTGCGCCATCAGGGACTCGAACCCCGGACCCGCTGATTAAGAGTCAGCTGCTCTAACCAACTGAGCTAATGGCGCCGATCCGCACCGCGTGTTCTCTGCGGTGCGGAAGAAACATTAACAGCACAAACCGCCAGATGTGAAATCGCCTGGTCAGACCGGCTGTCGCGTCAGCTGAAGATCTTCCGGACGACCAGAACGGCCACCACTGCGCCGACGCCCACGAGGGTGTACTTGACCGGAGGCTCGTTCAGCTTCGAGACCAGCGACTGCTTCGTGCTCTCCACGATCCGCTTCGGGCTGGCACGAACGCTCAGCTCGTCGAGGGTGCTGGCGAGCTGATTACGAGCGGCCTCGATCTCGCGCTCGATCTTGTCGGTGTCCCTGGCCACTTGTCCTCCAACGTGTCGCAAACCATGTCTGTCGGAGTCGAGCCTAGAGCACGGGCCCATTTCGATACTCTCGTCACGTGACCGACAACAAGAAGCTCGAGCCCGGCGACACCGCCCCGGCGTTCTCATTGCCCGACGCAGACGGCAACACCGTCTCGCTGTCGGACTACGCGGGCAAGAAGGTGATCGTGTACTTCTACCCAGCCGCCAGCACACCCGGCTGCACGAAGCAGGCATGCGACTTCCGTGACAGCCTGGCCGAGTTGAACGGCGAAGGCCTCGAGGTCGTCGGCATCTCTCCGGACAAGGAAGCAAAGCTCGCGAAGTTCCGCGACAACGAGGGCTTGAACTTCCCGCTGCTGTCCGACGTCGAGAAGACAACGCTGAAGGCGTGGGGCGCGTTCGGCGAGAAAAAGAACTACGGCAAGGTGTACGAGGGCGTCATCCGATCCACCTTCCTCGTCGACGAGGAGGGCAAGATCGAGGTGGCCCAGTACAACGTTCGCGCCACCGGCCACGTCGCCAAGCTTCGTCGCGACCTATCGGTCTGACGCGGCCAGCGTCCGCAGGAACAGAGCCTCGGCCACGGCGAGATTCTCGATCTCGCTGGGGTCGACGCTCTCGTTCGGGGCGTGAATGCGGCACTGAGGCTCCTCGACGCCCATCAACACGATCTCTGCTGTCGGAAACGCCTCGGCGAGTGCGTTGCACAACGGGATCGACCCACCCTGCCCCGCGGTTGCGACGGGCGCGCCGAACGCCTCGCTCAACGCGTCCGTCAACGCGGCATAACCAGGACCGTCGGTTCGGGCACGAAACGGCGACCCGATGGCCTCGCGCTCGATCGTGATGCGCGCGCCCCACGGCACGTGAGATTCCAGATGAGCCACCAACGCGTCCTGCGCCTCCTGCGCGTCGATTCCGGGCGGCACACGCAGATTCAGGCGGGCAGACGCCGTCGGCGATATCGCTGCTGCCGAACCGACGACCGGTGCGCAATCGATACCCAGAATCGTCAACGCCGGGCGAGCCCAAACCGCGTCGGCAACCGACGACGATCCGGCCAGCCCGACACCCTCCAGAACGCCTGCATCCGAACGGAATCGATTCGCAGGATAATCGATGCCGTCCCACGTTTGCGTCGATTCCAGACCGTCGACGACGGTGTCGCCGTTCTCGTGTCGCAACGTCGCCAACAGCTGCACGAGAGCCGCCAGTGCGTCCGGTGCCGGCCCTCCGTACATTCCTGAATGCACCTCGCCTTCCAGCGTGTCGACGCGAACGACGACGTTGGCGATGCCGCGCAGAGTCGTCGTCACCGTGGGTTGGCCGACGGCTGCGTTGCCGGTGTCGGCGATCACGATGACGTTGGCGTCGAACAACTCGGGGCGCTGTTCGACGAGTGCCTCCAGTCCCCCGGTCCCCACCTCCTCCGACCCCTCGGCCACGACGGTGATGCCGACTCCCGGGTTGCCGCCGAGCGCCCGTAACGCGAGCAGATGCATGATCAGATTGCCCTTGCAATCCGCAGCGCCGCGGCCGTACCAGCGGCCGTCGCGTTCGGTCAGTTCGAAGGGCTCGCTGTCCCACAGTGCGTGCTCACCGGGCGGTTGGACGTCGTAGTGCGAGTACAGCAGAACCGTCGGCGCGCCTACGGGTGCAGGCGTACGGCCCACGACGGCGAGCGAACCGTCTGTCGTCTCGATCAGGTCGACGGAGTCGATGCCTGCATCGAGGAACGCCGCCCGAACCCATTCGGCCGCCGCGACGCACTCTTCGCGCGGGAACTGACGTTCGTCGTGCACCGACCGGAAGGCCACCAATTCTGCGAGTTCACGCCGCGCTCGCGGCATGTCGGCAGCAACAATCGATCGAACATCCGACATCGGTTCTCCTGACGAGCAATCGGCGACGCTTTCTCGCCCATTCTGTCACCGGGCACCGGTTCAGTTACCGACGATCTCCTGCTCCAACCACTCTGCGGTGTGCTGCCAGTGACGATCCCATGCTTCCTGCTCCAGCTGCTCCTGAGACTTGCCCGGCTCGGGAATGACCGGCGGGACGGTGAACTGAGGCGGATCAACCGTGGTGGGAACTGTTGCTGCATTCGGTGGAATGGCTTGCGCTGGAATAGGAGTGATGGTCTCGACCGTACCGGTCCGGGGAACCGGAACGACCGTGTCGACGGATTCCCACGTGACGGGTACCGGTTCGACGTACACCGGTTGCTCGTCGACCGTCTCCGGCGCGGCGGGAGCGGGAGTCGTCGTCTCCGGCGGCGCCGCGATCACGACCGACGACGTGGCCCCCGCAAGACTGGTATCGATCTCGGTTGCATCGTGGGACGGGGCCGTCGTCGGCGCAGCGGCCTGTTCGGGCTCACCGGGAAGTGTCGACGCGAGCGCGACGCCTCCCGAGAACACCGCGGCCAGAAGCGCGGCGGCGAGAACGATCTTCTTGCGCGATGGTGGGGTTCGTCTCACGGAAGAAGAAATGGTTGTGGCGGCCTGCAATGCGGCAGGCTCGGCCTTGGCTTCCGCCCTTGTTTTCGTCTCGGGCAGGGCCTCGACGACGGCCGGAGTCGGCACGGCTTTGCGGAGATCGACCGGCTTCACCGGCTTCGACGCGGCCGCAAGCAACGCGGCACCCCGCGCGGCCACCTGGTCCGGATCGGACACTCGGATGACAGGCAACTCGAGGCCCAGCGACAGAATGTCGACGAGATCGCGACTTTCGGACCGATCTCCGAACAACGCGACCGAATCGGCCTCGACGCCGGCCTCGTCGAGCACCTCCCACGCCAGCGGAACCGTGCTGCCGATCTTCTCGGGTTCGATCGATGCCAGAGTGGCCGTCTTGGCGGGCGTGAGCGTCGCACCGGGAATGTCCGCCAACGAGATCGACACCCCCGCGTCACCCACGTAATAGAGGAGGACGCGGTGCGCGTCGGCAAAATCCGACGAGCGGCCCAGCCAGCCGAGGAAGGACGACGACGCGGAAACCATCGACACGTCGAGCGTCGTGCAGTCGTCGAGGACTTTCTGCAGTGCGGTGCGTTCCGCGTCGGAGGAGTACACGACGCCGACCGCATCGACAGTCAGCTTTCGCCGCCTGGCGGCGGCGTGCATGCCGTCGAGTGCGGCAGGCACAGTTTCGGCGACGCCACCGTCGAGCGGCGTCATTCTGTTGGCGACGACGGCATCCGCCCGTGGGTCGAACAGGACGGCGTACATCGAGCCGGACTCCAAGGACAGTCCAATGGTTGCCACGCGCTTCTCCTGTGCCTGAGGGGTGAGGCTCCCGACATGAACGTCTCCGACGCGCGATCGACGACGCCCACCCTGCACGAATACGTAACCTGGTGTTGTGAACCATACCGAAAGACCGTTTCTTTGACCAGAAAACAACCTATGACTTGTCACCAGCTCTGACTCCGGCGCCGCAGGTCGACGGCCGGCCCCGCTACCGACTGCCTGTTCTGTCGAAGATCGACTTTCGCGCGTTGTGGAACGAAAGCGCCCTGGGCCGCTAGCCTGAGCAGGTGGATTCCTCTGCTAGCGCCCAGTCTGCGAGACGTCTCGACGCTGCGCTCGAATCGACGGCCGAGACTCAGGAGCTCATGCCGCGTCGGCGTCCCACCCAAGAACGCAGCAAGCGCAAGTTCGACGCCCTGCTCACCGCATCTCGGGAGCTGCTCAGCGACGTCGGCTTCGAGTCGTTCACGTGCGAAGAGGTCGCGGCCCGCGCCGAGCTACCCATCGGGACCCTCTACCAGTTCTTCGCGAACAAGTACGTCATCGTCTGCGAGCTGAACCGGCAGGATCTCGTCGGTGTGCAGCAGGAGCTCGCCGAATTCAACGGCGAGGTTCCGTCACTCGACTGGTTGCGGTTCCTCAACAAGTTCGTCGACCACATGGCCGGACTCTGGATGTCCGACCCATCACGCCGCGAAGTCTGGCTCGCGATGCAGTCCACGCCGTCGACGCGTGCCACCGGCGTCATCCACGAACGCGAATTCGCCGACCAGGTCGCGAAGATGCTCGGGCCTCTGACGCCGCGCACACCTCGTGCGCGACGCAACCTCATGGCGCAGGTGCTCGTGCACGTCGTCTACTCGATGCTCAACTTCTCCGTCCAGGACGGGCAGAGCCACGAGGACGCCGTCGCCGAACTCAAGCGCATCATGGCGGCATACCTGCTCGTCGCCGAGAAGGAGTCCCGGCGGTCGGGTCTGCCCACCACGAACTGACCCCAGGTGACCGAAGGACGCCCTCGCTCACTCCGAGTGACCGGATGTCACCTTCGGTCACTCGGCAGGGGGTGAATCGCAGAACGCCGGCCCACCCTCGGGTGGACCGGCGTTCTGCGTTACTGCGTCACTCCTCCAGAATCGCGACGGCTGCGGCGATGTCGCCGTCGTGCGTCAGCGACAGGTGGATCTTCACCGTAGGCAGGAATTCGAGTGCCATGCCGTGCAGCTTGATCGACGGGCGACCCCATGCGTCGTTGACGACCTCGATCAGCGGGTACGGGTTGTCGCCGATCTGAGGCGGCCTCGCGAACCTGGACGTCGCCCAGGCCTTGAGGACCGCCTCCTTCGCGGCCCACCGTGCTGCATAGTGGCGGGCCGGATCGGAGGACTTCGTCGCCGCATGTCGACGCTCACCTGCGGTGAAGCTGTCGCGGATCATCGTCGTTCCGACTTTTTCCATCTGCTCGGCGAAGTCGGACACCGTCACCAGGTCGAAGCCGACCCCCAGGATCGCCATCTACTTGCACCCCGGCAGGCCGGAACGGTAGACGTTGTCGTCGCCGAGGCGTGCGGCCTCGGTCAGCAGTACGTCCGCTTCGAGCTGGCGCGACGCCGTGGCAGGCGTCCCGTCGTGCCCGAGCCTGCGGTCGTCGGGACGCTCGTAGAGGGCGTCGCCGCCGACCATCGCCGAAATCAGCCTGCGCTGACCGGCGACGCGTCGCTCGTTGGCCTTGGCCACATAGGCATCACGCCGATCGGCAGGAACCGATTCGAGGAACGCCTGCGGGTGGACCACGGCGATCAGTCCGGAGACGTGACCGAAGCCGAGCGAGGTGAGCAGACCCGCCTTCAGCGGCACCGAATCGCCGAACTTCAGCGGTTCGCGCGCCCAGACGAGATGTTCGAACTCGGTCATCTTGTCGTCGACGCAGTCGAGGCTGCGGTTCGGCGGGATGACGCCGTTCGCGAGCACCTGGCAGAGGCCGATCAGCTGGAAGGCTGCGGCTCCACCCTTCGAGTGTCCGGTCAGGCTCTTCTGCGAGACGACGAACAGCGGTGCACCGTCGCTACGGCCGATGGCCTTGGCGAGACGGGTGTGCAGTTCGGCTTCGTTCGGGTCGTTGGCGGCCGTCGAGGTGTCGTGCTTGGAGATCACGGCGACCTCGTCGGCGTTGACGCCCAGAGCATTCAGCGACAATGCGAACGCGCTGTCCCTGCCGCCGATACCGGCACTGAGCGCACCGAGCCCGGGAGCCGGGATGGAGGTGTGCACACCGTCGCCGAAGGACTGTGCGTACGCGACCACACCGAGGACCGGCAGGCCCATCTCGAGCGCGAGGTCACCACGTGCCAGCAGGATGGTGCCACCACCCTGCGACTCGACGAATCCGCCACGCCTGCGGTCGTTGGCCCGCGAGAAGCGGCGATCGCTGATCCCCTTGGCGGACATGGCAGCCGAGTCCGCGGTGGCGGACATGTCGCCGAAGCCGATGATGCCTTCGGTGCTCAGGTCGTCGAAACCGCCTGCCACGACCAGCTGCGCCTTGCCCAGCTTGATCTTGTCGACGCCTTCCTCGACCGAGACGGCCGCGGTAGCGCACGCGGCGACGGGGTGAACCATCGCGCCGTAGCTACCGACGTAGGACTGAACCACGTGCGCGGCAACGACGTTCGGCAGTGCTTCCTGCAGGATGTCGTTCGCACGAGCATCGCCGAGCAGGGTGTCGATGTACAGCGAGCGCATCGACTCCATGCCGCCCATGCCGGTGCCCTGTGTGTTGGCGACCAGCGTCGGGTGCGTCCACCGCATCAGCTCCGACGGGTTGAAGCCCGAGGAGATGAACGCGTCGACCGTGCAGACGATGTTCCACAGCGCGACGCGGTCGATCGAGCTGGCCATGTCGGCCGAGATGCCCCACTTGGTGGGATCGAATCCGGTCGGAATCTGTCCACCCACGGTGCGGGTGAGCTTCATCTTGCGCGGAACGCGAATCTCGGTACCCGCCTTGCGCGTCACCTGCCAGTCGCCGGAATCCGGGACCGGCGTGATCAGCGTGTGCTCGGGATCGGCTGCCGCGAAGGACCGTGCGTCGATCTCGCTTCCGACCACGAACGTCAGGTCGTTGTCGAGGAAGATCGAGGTCATCAGCGGTGCGGTGTTGCCGACCATGGCGCCGTCGTCGCCGTAGGTGCGAATGCCACACCGCTCGACCACGATGTCGTGGTAGCGATCGGCGATCTCCTCTTCGGGGACGAGGTCGCCGGACTCGATGTCGTACCAGCCGGGCTTGGGATCGTTCTCCCACGCGATCAGACCGGTGTTCCATGCGAGCTCGAGAACGCCTGCAGCAGAGAGCTGTTCGTCGACCTCCATCTCGAAGCGGGTACGCGCCGAACCGTACGGTCCGAGCTCACCGGCGCCGACGATGACGACCAGATCCTTCGGGTCGACGTCGAGCGCAGGCCATGCGGGAGCCGTCGTCGCAGCGAGACGCGGCGGTGCGGGCAGTGCGGCGATCACCGAACTGCCCGGCACCTCCTCCGCCTTCTCTGCTGCCGCAGCGGCAGCAGCTTCGCGAGCCAGCTCGACGAGGTTCAGCTTCGTGTTCGCCAGTCCGCCGGTCAGGTCGGCGACGACCGGAGCCTGGGCAGCCTGACGACGAGCCGGTGCCTCGCACAGCTTCAGCAGCTCGGTTGCCATCTCGTCCGTCGACCAGGTGCGAACACCTTCGGCTTCGACGGCCTCGACGATGGGGTCGTTGCCGCCCATGAGGCCCGTTCCACGAACCCATCCGATGTGGGCGTGAGCGATGGAAACACGCTCGGCCCAGTTCTTCTCGGATCCCCACTTCGCAGCGATGGCGTCGAGGGCAGCCTTGGACTCGCCGTACGCACCGTCTCCACCGAACATGCCGCGGTTCGGCGAACCGGGCAGCACGACGTGCAGGTGCGTGTCGATGTCGCTGTCGTAGCCGATCTTCGACAGTCCACCGATCAGGCGCTCGACCGACCAGAGAAGCACGCGCATCTCCATCTCGGCGCGGCCACCGGCATCGGTCAGTTCACCGACGACGCGAGGCGCGGCGAACGGGAACAGCATCGTCGGGGTGATACCTGCCTTGACGAGAGTCTTTGCGCCACCGGCACTGTCGACCTGGTCACTACCGATCCACTCGATGAGCGCATCGACATCGGTGTACGACGCGATGTTCGCGGGCACGACCCACAGCGACGCTCCGGCGCGAGCATTCGCCCGGTAGAGGCTGCGGTAGAAGCCGAGTCGTTCGTCGTCGAGACGCGATGTCGTGACGAAGACCGTCGCTCCCCCGGCCAGCAACTTGGCTGCGACCGACGCTGCGATGGATCCCTTGCTGCCACCGGTGATCACGGCGACCTCGTCGGACCACTGGCCCTTCTCGTCGGCAACCACTGCGATATCGGCGATGCGGCCGTACACCTCGGACAGAACGGCCTTGCCGTCGCCGTCCGCCTTGGCCTTCCACCATTGCGCTTGCGCTGCAACGGCTTTGCCTGCGCCGGCGAAGCTCTCGACTGCCAGGTCACCTGCGGTACCGAGCCACAGACGCGCGAGGTCCTCGCGGGCGGTGGCCCAGCGGTCGTCGATCAGGACTGCACGGCGAGAGTCGAACGCCGGTGCGACGAGGCGCGGCCAGTCCGAACCAAGCTCTGCTGCAACGAGATCGACGAGTTCCGCGTCGGCATTCTCGGCTACGACGGCGTTGGGCGCCTCCGACAGGCCGAGCTGCTCGAGCACCAAGCGTGCGGCCGAGGCCAACACACCGTCGCGACCGGTGATGTGCTCGGTGAACTCACCGAGAGCAGCCGCGTCGACGGTTCCGCCGCCTCCGCCGCCTGCCGCCGGAAGCGACACTGCGACGCCGCGTCGTGCGGCGACCGCGGCGACTGCCGAGTCGATGACCGCGTCGACCGCGTTGCCGTCGGCGAGAGGTCCGTCGGCGAGACCACCGAGCGCTCCGCCTCGCACCGACGCACCGTCACGGGTGCCGAGGGCAACCTCGGCAGTGACGTGCGACGCCCAGCCGTCGCCGAGTTCCCAGGTCTTCTTGACGCGGTCCGCGATGGAGGCCGGACGACGTCCCGACGGCCCGAACACCTTGCGCAGGTGGTCGTTGATCGAGTCGCTCAGCACGGGGCCGAACGGCTTGTAGGTACGAGCCAACTTGTTGACCGTGCCCGAGAGTGCGCCCATGTCGGCATCGGCGGCACCGTCGATCGCACCGAGCGAGAGCTCGGATCCGAGGTCGACGAGCAGCTGGTTACGTCGCGAGGAGACACCGTCGCACAGAGCCTCGATGGTGTCGGCGGGGCCGATCTGATCGAGCTGCAGCTTGGTCCACAAACCGATCAGGATCTTCGTGGCATCCGCCGCACTGAAGGCGATGTCGTCGGGACGCGGTCCACCGGACGGCGCCGCGGCAGGCGCCGGAGCGGCGGCAGGAGCAGCAGCCGGTGCGGCACTTGCCGTTTCGACCGGTGCGACCTCGTCTTCCTCGACCGGCGCTGGGTCGGTATCGGTGCCGTAGACGATCGCAGCTTCACGCTCGACGTTGAGAACCTCGACGGGGAATCCGAAGCGTCCCGGCAACTTCAGCGTCTGCGACGCGAGGTTGGCGACGGTCGGCGTTGCGCTGAGACCGATCTCGACGAATCGCTCGACACCGAGTCCGCCCTCGGACTCGTCGGCGAACAGCAGATCCTGGGTCTCGATCCACCGCACCGGGCTGGCGAACTGCCATGCGAGCAGTTCGGTCAGCACGACGCGGCACAGGTCGTGCGTGCGGTCTGCCCACGAGTCGAAGTCTGCGAGGACCTCCGCGAGCGGCTCGGACGGAACCAGATCCGCGATCTCCTGGATGAAGTCGCGCTCGAGCGAGAACGGCTTCGGAACCAGGTTCGGGATGTAGCGGCCGATCAGGATCTCGGGATCGAGGTCCTCCGGCAGCAGTGCCTGCAGGCGGCTGCGGAAGTCCGCGACGCCACCGCGCAGAACCGTCGAGTGGAACGGCACGTCGATGCCGGGAACGAGGATGAACGCTGCCTTGCCACCGAACTCGGCGCGACGGATCGCGATCTTCTCCTCGAGCACGTCGAGGCCGGCGACCGTGCCTGCGATGGCGTACTGCGAGCCGCGCAGGTTCAGGTTGACGATCTCGAGGAACTCGCCGGTCTCCTCGGCGACACCGGCGACGAACGCCTGCACGTCGTCGTCGGCGAGACCGATCTGCGACGGCCGGATCGCGGCCATGCGGTAGTTGCTTCGACCTGCCGCGTCGCGAGGCACGAGTGCGTGCATCGCCGAGCCACGCTGGAAGACGACCTCCAGAACAGCTTCGAGCGGAAGCACACCGGCGACTGCCGAAAGTGCGTTGTACTCGCCCACCGAGTGTCCGGCGAGGATCGAGTTCTCCACGAACACACCGGCTTCACGGAGCTCGGCCACCTGTGCCACGCCGAGGACCGCCATGGCGACCTGGGTGAACTGGGTCAGGTGCAGAACACCGTCGGGATGCTTGTGCGTGACGCCGCGTGCCTTGAGCGTCGTCGGGTTGTCGCGCACGACAGCGAGGATCGAGAATCCGAGAGCCTTGCGGGTGTGCTTGTCGGCACGCTCCCAGACCTCACGGGCGGCCTTCGACCGCGAACGAGCGTCGAGGCCCATGCCCTGACGCTGGATCCCCTGGCCGGGGAACGCGTAGACGGTCTTCGGTGCCGCGGTCCGTCCGGTGGCGACCATGACGAGGTCGCCTGCGACGCGGCAGGACACCTCGACGATCTCGGCACCCTGGTCGAATCCGGTGCGGTCGACGCGTACGTCGATCTCCGCTCCCGGGCGAACCATGCCCATGAAGCGCGTGGTCCATGCAGTCAGGCGACGCGGCGGAATCTTGGTGTCCGCGTAGTCGATTGCGGTGACGACCTGCTGGGCGGCAGCCGAAAGCCACATGCCGTGCACGATCGGGCTCCCGAGCCCGGCGAGCAACGCGGCCGGGTCGGACGTGTGAATCGGGTTGTGGTCACCGGAGACCTGCGCGAACGCAGCCATGTTCCGCGGCGCGAGAATCGTGGTCTGGCGACGACGGCGACGCGGGGTGTCCTTGGCCTCTGCCGAGACCGAACCACCGGCAGGAGCCGGATCCGCGAGCTCGCCCTTGCCGGTACGTCCGCGAATAGCGAAGCGCTCCACCAGGGTTGCGACGGCCGGTGCGTCCAGACCTTCGCCCAGTGCCGCACCGATCTCGACGCGGACCTCGACGACGCGGCCCATGTCGGTGTCCAGTACGTCACCGGCCGCGGCCTTGACGACGAGGATGGACGGGTCTTCGGGCAGCGTGCCGACGAGGTTCACCGTGTGGTCGAGGTGAACGAGGTCGAGCATGCCCTCGATGACGTCCACGCCGCTCTGCGTCTTCGTGGCGCCGAGGACGGCGAACACAGCAGGCCAGCAGGCGCCGACGAGCACATCGGGAACAGCCTTGCCGCTGACCGCAAGCGATTCGGGCAGACCCGATCCGGTCACGCCTGCGTGGTCGGCGACCAAGTCGGGGATCCACGCGAGATTGAGGAAGGCGACGCCGTTCTTGACCTTCGGAAGTTCCTGTCCTGCAGCGACTCCCAGCAGATCGGACATCGAGGACTGCGCGTCCTCGGCCGTGACGACGGGTGCGCCGCCGTCGATCGTCGACGCGGGGACGGTGAGGCGGATGCGCACCTCCTTGCCCGGTGCGAGCGGAACCATCAGCTCGACGTGATCCGAATCCAGGACCGTCAGAGTCGACCCGGTCTGCGGGTGCGATGCGACGGTATCGGAGTCGACGACCCATTCGGCCGGATTACCCAGCCGCGCAACGGGGTTCTGCGTCATGCGCGAGGCCCAGTTGACGTCGGGTGCGGCCAGGACGATACCGAGCAGCCCCGGTGCGATGTCGGCGTGACGACGGCTCGCGACGGACAGTGCTTCGGCTCCCTCGGCGACGAGTTCGTCGGCGGCAGCCTTCTCGAAACGGTTCAGCAGGTCACCGACCGGCTCGTCGACGCGCGTGATGCCCGCGACGGCGACGGTGCCCGGAATGATGCAGACCTGATCGGCGGAGTAGCGCGGATCGTGTGCCTGCCACAGCGAGTCGCTGCGCCACCAACGACGCACGTCACCATCGACGACGGGCACGAAGTTGACGGGCTTGCCCGGCATCCGGCACAGCGCGGTGAAGAACGTGACGTCTGCGGGGTGAAGAACCACCTCGTTCGCGTCGGCGAATTGCGCGAGCAGAGAGCGCAGTGCAGCGCGAGGACGCTCGAGGGTGTCGACGTCGGAGAACAGCGTCGGGATGGGTCCACGATCGACCGGGTGCAGGCGAGCCTCGGCACGCTGCAGCATCTCGAGGAAGCGGGTGCGCCACGTGACGTCGATCCAGACGGACTCTGTCGCCTCGTCGATGGCGTCGGTGAACTCACCACCGCAGTCGAATTCACGGTGGACGTCGGCGCCGATCGCGAGATCGAGGTACCGCTCCAGCCACTGCGCGTACGTCATCTCCGCGACGTCGCCGAAATACGGCTTCGCGGTGCCGTCGAGCGCTGCGATGATCTCGTCGCGACGCTTGGCGACCGCGTCACCGTCGCCGGCGACCTCGTCGAGCAGGCGACCGCATCGCGATGCCGCGTTGTCGATCTCGTGGATGTCCGCGCCGAGCTGACTACGGCCGGAGGCCATTCCGCCGTTCGCGGTACCCGCGCCGACCCAGTCGGGGGTTCCGGGGGTGTCGACGAGAAGCTGCTTGACCTCGGGAGCCGTCGTGGCTTCCAGAGCGGCCATCGCCGCGGTGCCGACGAGGATGCCGTCGAGCGGCATCTTCGGGTATCCGGCGCCGAGCGACCAACGGCCCGTCAGGTATTCGGCCGCACGCTCGGGCGTTCCGATGCCGCCACCGACGCAGATGACGAGGTTGGGGCGCGAACGCAGCTCCGCGTAGGTCGACAGAAGCAGGTCGTCGAGGTCCTCCCACGAGTGGTGTCCACCCGCGCGGCCACCCTCGATGTGGGCGATGACCGGGAAGGACGGGACCTCGCTCGCGATACGGATGACCGCACGAATCTGCGCGACGGTACCCGGCTTGAACGCGACGTAGCTGAAGCCGGCCTCGGTCAGCTCGTCGATGATCGTGACGGCTTCCTCGAGCTCCGGGATACCGGCGGTGACGACGACGCCGTCGAACGGAGCACCGGCAGCGCGGGCACGCGGAACGAGACGCTTGCCACCGACGTGCAGCTTCCACAGGTACGGGTCGAGGAACATCGAGTTGAACTGCACGCCGCGGCCCGGCTCGAGCAGTCCTTCGAGCTTCGCGACGTGATCGGCGAAGATCTGCTCGGTGACCTGGCCGCCACCTGCGAGTTCTGCCCAGTGGCCTGCGTTGGCTGCGGCTGCGACGATCGCGGGATCGACCGTCGTCGGCGTCATGCCTGCGAGGAGGATCGGCGAACGGCCGGTCAGCTTCGTGAACGAGGTCTCGACGACGACGCGGCCGTCCGGCAGGGTGACCGGCTTCGGCGCGAACTCGGACCATGCCGGCTGAACCTCGGGAGCGGCGCCCGGGGTGAGCAGGTTGCGGTGGCCGCCGCGAGTGGACGCCGCGATGATTCCGACGCCCTGGCCGCGCAGGCCGGGCACCGTCATGCGGGTGAGGATGTCACTGGGGCCGAGGTCGAGAATCCACTCGGCGCCTGCGTCGATCACTCCGTCGATCTCGGTGACCCAGTCGACGGGGTCGACGAGAATGCGCTGCGCGAGGCTGCGCGCGACCTCGACGTCGAGACCGGTGCGCTGCGCCCAGGCGGCGACGAGGTCGACGGCGTCGGCCAGAGCGGGATGGTGGAATCCGACCTCGACCGGGAGCGGTTCGAAGACCGGCGCGAACGTGGAACCGCCACGCTTCTTCGCTTCACGCTCGCGCTCTTCCTGCGCGGCGATCTGCTCGCAGCGTTCCTGAACGCGGGCGAGCTGTGCGGGCGGTCCGGCGAGGACGACGCGGCGGCGTCCGTTGCGGATGGCGAGAACAGCCGAACGCTCGGGGGCACCGTCGACGGCCAGCTCGTCGACGATGGCCTGCAGACGCTCCGGCTCGACGCCCGAAACCGACACCATGGGTGCGCGGTCGGCGGCACCGATGATGCCGCGACGACGGGCGACGAGACTCGCCGCGGCACCGATCAGCTGCGCAACCGCGAGAAGACGCGCGTCCTCGCCGCCGTGGCTCGCGACCGACTCCGCGGCGATGAGGCCCTGAGAGTGGCCGATGACGGACACCGGAGGTGCCGCAGCGGGATCGAGACCCTGCAGCTTCAGCGCGCGCAGCGCAGCGACCTGCGTGAGGAAGACGCCGGGCAGCGAGACGGCAGCGGACGTCAGCGCAGCCTCGGAGGGACCGAAGGAGGCGACGCTCTCTTCGTCGTCGGCGAGATCCTGCTCGAGCATCCACCCGATCGGGTCGAATCCGACCGAGCGCACGACGAGGAGATCGTCGGCGACGGGAGCCAGGATGGCTGCGGATTCGTTGACGAGATCGGTGAGCTCGGGTTCGAGTGCGGAGTCACGAGCGAGTTCCTCGAGGGAGCTCAGCCACGGCGACCCCTGACCGCCGAATGCGAGGGCATAGGGTTCGCCGGCCGCGAAGCGATCGGCGAGGGTACGAGGGGTTCCACCGCTCCTGGGTGATCTGCCCGCGCCCTGTCCGTGTGAAGGCGTGCTCTCGTTGATCGTCAAGGTGGAAGATTCCTCTCGTGAGCAACTCGGGGGGTCGAGGTTGCTTCGTCGGGTGGTGCCGTGACCGGCGCGCAGAACAGCGACATGCTTCTCGAGCGAGACCCGCTGGCAACGAGTGGCTCCATCCGCGTGAAACCAGGTTGGCACAAAATCATGAGGAAATCCTCACGTTTCGTTTGACGTCCAACTGCTACCCGCGAGTAAGCGTTTCGCGACGCCTTTACCGTGCGTTGAACCGACTCGCCGGTAACCACCATCGGCGCAGGCACAGCGCAGATCGAACGCCGACGAACATGAGGAAACCCTCGGATTTTTCGTTATTGTTTCGTTATGTGAAGCTCGCCACACCGGAACGTCCTTGTCGGCCGATCGCCGAACTTGTCGGTGCCCTCTTGTAGCTTCCGCGCCACACAACCAACAGGGGGGTTCATGTATTCGCCAGTAACACATATCGATTCGCGTCGGAACGACTACCGGTCGGTGGTCGAGGCGGTCGCGTCACGCGTCGAGAAACTCGCGCCGCGCGCTACAACGCCGTTCTGGTTCCCGGGGTGGCCACAGGAGATCGAAGCGGCATTGCTCGACGCCGTCTATTCGGCTCGCGCCTCGTACGGCGGCGAGAACAGCGGGGTCCGTCGTGTCGTCGCGCAGTGGCGAGCGCATCGCGGGGGTGGGTCGCTGGACGATCTCGGCATGCTCGCCTCGTTTGTCGATGATCCGGATGCTCTCGCGAACATTCTCGGTAACCGCCAGCGCGTTGCGGGCAACGCGACGACGAAGGCCGAGGCAGCCGCACGCGCGGCGGCCGCATTGATCGCAGCAGGTGCGACGCGGACCGACGACCTCGTGGATCCGTGGGACGAACAGCGCGCCGAACAATACGACGAACAACACGACGCGTTCACCTCGATCACAGGCATCGGCACCAAGACCTGGGATTGCCTTCTGTTTCTCACCGGTCGACGCAGGCAACAGGATTTCGAGCTGCTGACGAGCTTCGTCTCGTCGGCCGTCGGCCACGACGTCGACGATTGCGCCATGCTGAAGCTGATCGGCGACGCCGCAGCAACGCTCGACACCGACGCGGCAAGCGTGGAACACGCCCTCTGGAGGGTGTTGCGCAGACCCGCACCCCGAAAGAAGGTGAGCGCCTAAGCGCGGTCGATCAACGCGGCTACACCGTCGAGAATTCGTTCGACTCCGAACTCGTACTCGTGGACGGGATCGCTCGCGGCGTCGTAGGACGTCGCCGCGGCGGTTCCGACACGAGACGCCAACGGATAACGGTCGTCGCCCATGACTCGTTCGAGCACCGGCGAGGTCGATTCCCACCACTGCGCGTCGGTCATGCCGGACTCCTCACGCACACGGTTGAACCGGGCGAGTGCTCGGGCGGTACCCGTCACGTGAGTGAGAACGAGGGCCAGCACCGAATCCATGTCGACGTCGGACAAACCGACGCCGTCGATGACGCGGAGCTCGGCCTCGTACTTCTCGATCGTGTGCGGCCCGAGAACGGCACGTGGCCCCTGAGCGTCGAGTAACCACGAATGACGTTGATACAGAGTCCAATTGCGCTCGGCGACGAATCGAAGACCCTCGCGCCACCCCTCGGTTGCAGCCTTCGGTTCGTCGACCGTCGAATACAGCGAGCCGAGCGCGCTGTCGACCATGAGGTCGGTCAACTCGGCCTTTCCGGGGACGTGGGTGTAGAGCGACATCGCGCCCACACCGAGCGCGTCCGCAAGCCGACGCATGGAAACTGCGTCGAGTCCCTCGGCGTCGGCGAGTTCGATCCCCGCGGCAACGATCGAATCGACGGTCAGCCCGGACCGGCTCGGCTTCTCGTTCGTCCGCCACAACAGTTCGAGTGAACGCGCGGGATCGAACGCGGACTCCTTCTTGCTCACCACGTCTGCACAGTACGCCGTACGTCGACCGCCCCATCCCTCCGGCAACTGCACGTGCGTTCGCGCCGAGATGGCGTTGTAGACTTGCCGAGCACTCGCGCGAGTGGCGGAATTGGCAGACGCGCTGGATTTAGGTTCCAGTGTCTCAGGACGTGGGGGTTCAAGTCCCCCCTCGCGCACTTGTTGCTCTCGCCACCGAACTACCCGATGTAGTAGCCCCTCGGGTACCGTCGGGGTGTGGCAAAATCCCGCTCTCATCACCGGCCTGCACTGATCGTGTTGGTCGTCGTGTCGGCGTTGGGATGCCTTGCGCTCGGATGGTGGCAATGGGAACGCTTCGAATCGGTCGGTGGTGACGGCCAGAACCTCGGGTACGCCTTCCAGTGGCCGCTGTTCGCTGCGTTCGTCGTGTACGCCTACCGGCAGTTCGTCCGGCTGGAAGAGGACAAGGCCGACGACGACACCGTCGACGCGGCGGTCACCGAGGACGTCGTGCGTGAGATACCCGCCGACCTCCTTCCCCAGCGCCCGGCCCCCAGCGTCGAGTCCGACCCGAGCGACCCCGAGGCTCGCCAACTGCGCGAGTACAACAGCTATCTCGCGGAGCTCGATCGCTCCGAACGTCACGACAGGAGTACTACGTGAGCACGGCACCGGAGAAGTCCGCATCCACCGACAGGACCAAGAAGATCGCGTCGGCGCTGCTGCGTTACCGGGTTCTCGCCTACGTCACGGGCATCTGGCTGCTCGTGCTGACCGGCGAGATGGTCGCGAAGTACATTTTCAAGGTCGAGAATGTTCCGAGCTGGATCGCCGTCGTACACGGCTGGGTCTACCTCGTCTACCTCATCCTGACGATCGATCTCGCGATCAAGGTTCGGTGGGCGGCGCCGCGCACCATCGGCACGCTGCTCGCCGGCACCATTCCGTTCCTGTCGTTCTACGTGGAGCACATCCGCACCAAGCAGGTCAAGCGCGACTTCGGCGTCTGAACCTGTTGTCGCCGACGGTAATTCACCGTCGGCGACGGCACATCACTTCGTCAGCGCCTGCAGTGCGGGTGCCAGCAATCGAAGCGCCCTACCGCGGTGCGACGCGGCGTCCTTCTCCTCGGGACCGAGCTCGGCTGCGGATCGGCCGTCGCCCTCGGGCACGAACACCGGGTCGTAGCCGAAACCGTTCTCCCCCAGCGGAGTACGAGCGATCACGCCTCGCCACTCCCCTCGCACGACACTTTCGTCACCCCCGGGAACCGCCAGGGCACACGCGGACACGAACCCCGCTCCCCTGCGTTCGTCGGGCACATCCCGCAATTGAGCGAGCAGCAGAGCAGTGTTGGCGTCGTCGTCGCCGTGCGCACCCGACCACCGCGCGGACAGCACCCCGGGCATCCCGTTCAGCGCATCCACTTCGATTCCGGAATCGTCTGCGACGCAGGGCATCCCGGTCGCCGCGGCACCGTCGCGGGCCTTGGCGAGCGCATTCTCCTCGAATGTCGCACCGGTCTCGGGCGCCTCCGGGAACTCGGGCACCTCGTTCAATCCGACGAGTTCGATGCCGGAGATTCCCTCGGCGTCGAGAACGCGCCGCAACTCGCGTAATTTCTTCGCGTTGCGGCTCGCGACGAGCAGCTTCACGTCAGGCACCGAATTTCTTCTTCGACGTCTCGGCGACGGGCTCGGGCAGAACACCGGGGTACGGCTCGGCCAGCGCGGCCTTCTGCACCTCGAAAAGCTTCTCGGTGCCCGCGAGTGCCGAGTCGAGCAGCTTGTCCAGCGTCGAACGCGGGAACGTCGCACCCTCGCCGGTGCCCTGGATCTCGACGAGCGTCCCCGTGTCCGTGGCGACGACGTTCATGTCGACCTCGGCGCGCGAATCCTCCTCGTAGGGGAGGTCGAGACGCACTCGCCCGTCGACGACACCGACGCTCACCGCGGCGATGGCACACGAGATCGGCTGCGGATCCGCGAGACGGCCCGCAGCCCGCAGGTACGTCACGGCGTCGGACAGAGCGACGAACGCGCCGGTGATCGCGGCCGTGCGGGTACCACCGTCGGCCTGCAGAACGTCGCAGTCCAACGCGATCGTGTTCTCGCCGATGGCCGCGAGATCGATGCACGCGCGCAGCGAACGCCCCACGAGCCGCGAGATCTCCTGGGTGCGACCGCCGACCTTGCCTTTGACGGACTCGCGGCCGCTGCGCGTGTGAGTCGCGGCGGGCAGCATCGCGTACTCGGCGGTGAGCCAGCCGAGGCCCGAGCCCTTACGCCACCGCGGAACACCTTCCTCGACGCTGGCCGTGCACATCACTCTCGTGTTGCCGAATTCGACCAGCACCGAACCTGCAGGGTTGCTGGTGAAACCGCGGGTGATCTTGATGGGGCGGAGTTCGTCGTCCGCTCTTCCGTCTTCTCGTCTCGACACGCTTGCCACCCTAGCGATTGCTGCAACCTGGGTCATTCCGCAGGCTCCACTCCCGCCTGCCTGCCTGCCCGCCTGCCCGCCTGCCTAGACGGTGAAGACATCCCCCGGCAGGACGGCGTGCACCGGTCCGCTGAATTCCGCTTTCGCTTCCGCGATGACGTCCTCGCGCGACGTCCACGGCGGAATGTGTGTCAGCAGGAGCTCACCGACTCCCGCCTCACGCGCGAGCTGGCCTGCCTCGGTACCCGAGAGGTGCACTCCCACGGGACGATCTGCGGCATGCGTCCACGACGCCTCCGACAGCAGCACGTCCGCGCCCTGGGCGACGTCGCGCACCGCCTGACACATTCCGGTGTCGCCGGTGTAGGCAAGGATCTTTCCCTCGCCGGTGGTGATGCGCATTCCGTAGGACTCCGGCGGGTGGTACACCTGCCGGGTGTGGACGGTCAGTCGGCCGTGCTGGATGGTGCGCCCGTCGGCCCAACGGCGAAGATCCAGAGTGTCCGACATGTCGTCGATCTGGCCGCCGCACTCGGCGGATGCGACGCCGAGCCGGAACGCAGTGTCCTTCGGGCCGTAGACGACAGCGCGACCCTCGGGCGGATTCGGATGGTATCGACGCCACACGAGAAGACCAGGAACGTCGAGGCAATGATCTGCATGCAGATGCGACAGGAAAACGCTGACGTCGCCGGGATCTGCGTACCGCTGCAATGCGCCGAGAACGCCGGGGCCGAAGTCGAGAACCACCGGTGACGTTTCCGGTTCGTCGAGAAGATAGCCCGACGCCGGAGAGTCTGGTCCCGACACACTCCCGGAACATCCCAGGACGGTAATTCGCATGTCTGTCATGCTGCCACGACTTTGCCCGGCGCCGAAACGATCGGCGAGTTTTCACAGCGTGAATTCGACGCTTCGTTCTCGGGCGGCCACCACGATCGAACGTCCGTCCGCGACACCGTGGCTACGAGTCAGGACAAAGAGTTCTGCCTGCGTGCCTGACGTGCGTCCGCCGACAACGTCCACGCGGCAACCACTCCGCCGACGGCGCCGAACAAGTGCCCCTGCCACGAGACGAAGGCATCGGTCGGTAACACACCCCACAGGGCGCCGCCGTAGATGACGAAAACCACGACACCGATGGCGAGTTGACCGAGGTTACGGGCGAAGATGCCGCGCGTCAGCAGATAGGTGATCCACCCGAAGATCAGAATCGACGCACCGATGTGGTTGGTGCCCGCTCCCGCCGTCAACCACGTTCCGACGCCTCCGAGAACCCAGATGATGCCGGTGGCCGTGAGTCCACGACCGATTCCGGAGAGCAACACCAGAAACCCGAGGACGAGAACGGGCACGGTGTTCGCGATCAGATGCGTCCAGTCGTCGTGCAGCACAGGCGCGAACAGAATGCCCCACAGGCCGTCGACGGTGCGAGGGTTGATCCCCGCATCCTCGACACGACTTCCCGACGCGACATCGATCAGCTCGATGATCCACAGCAATACGACGAATCCGCCGACGACCATCGCGGCCTGTTGCCACACCGGGCGCTTCGGCGTCGGGGCAGGCAGATACGGGTTCGCGGTCATACGACGGGCCTTTCGTCCATGTCGACCAGGTCTCCGGTTCAGCCTACCGACGTGAGCCGCCTGCCGGTCAGGACTCGAACGCGGACGGGAAGATCTGACGGTACGTCGGGATACCGGCGATCGTCGTCGCGTCGAGCAACGCACGCACGATGGCACGTTCGACGACGTCGGCGGCAACCGCCGTGACCGCGTCGAGCACCGGCAGATCCTGCATGAACGCCGTCGGCATCGACGTCTCGCTGACCACCGACCTGGTCCCGGTCGACAACGCGAAGATCGTGTCACCGTCCAGCGGCGAGTGAGCCGGCCTGATCGCACGGGCGAGCCCGTCGTGCGCGGCGACTGCGACGCGTTTGCACGCCGACGCCGACAGATCCACGTCGGTTGCAACGACGCCGATCGTCGTGTTGAGTGCGGTTCCCTTCGGTGCGAGAGCGTTCGCGTTCCACAGCTCGTGCACGTCGGGCTTGCGCATGCCGAATGCGTTGGCCCCCTGCGAACCGACTCCCCAGGGCAATCCGGTGCGCGGGTCGAACACCGAGCCGACCGGATTGGTGACGATCAGCGCACCGACGGTGACGCCGTCCGCCGGCCCACCCTCGACGACGATACTCGCCGTGCCCACGCCGCCCTTGAGTACGCCGGCGCGTGCGCCGGTGCCCGCGCCGACCGAGCCGGTGGCGAAATCCTCCGCGGCAGCCGCGGCGGCCCGATAGCCGAACTCGGCCGTCGGTCGAACGGCCCAGTCCCCCACCGGAAGATCGAAGACGACGGCCGCAGGAACGATGGGCACGACTTGGTCGGGACTGCCCATCGCGATGCCGTGACCGTGCTCCTCCAGCCACCGCATGACACCGTCGGCCGCGGCGAGTCCGTACGCACTGCCGCCGGTCAGCAACACCGAGTTGACTTGCTGCACAGAATGACTCGGATCGAGCAGATCGGTTTCACGAGTTCCTGGTCCGCCGCCACGCACGTCGACCGCGGCCACCGCGCCTCCCAGCGCGCGCACGACGGTACACCCTGTTGCCGCCCCCGAGCCGAGCTGCGCGTCGGGATCGATCTCGTGATGGTGCCCGACGAGCAGGCCGGCGACGTCGGTCAGTGAATCCTTCGGGCCTGCCCCCAAGAGGTGCTCCTACGGAGTGAGGACCTGCACCAGAGAATCCTGCATCCAGGTCAGCCAGTGGTACACGTCGAGGTGCGGAGCTCGCGGATCGCCCTCGTCGAGAACTTCCGGGGTGTCGGCGTCGATACCCAGAGTCGTTCCGAGGGCCAATCGTACGTCGTTGAGTCCCATCAGCCACGCGTCTGCTTGCTCGGGTGTCAGCGCGATCTTCCCGCCGTCGGCAGGCAGGGTGCGGAGTATGACGGCTCCCGCGGCGAGCTTCTCGTCGATGATCTCCGGCTCGTGCAGGCCACGCAACGCACCGTTGAGATCGGCGGTGTCGGCGGATTCGTCGTCGCCGCGGTGGAAATCGGGCAGCAGACGTGCGAGCGCCGCGTCGTCGGGCGGCGTGCTGTGCCCGGTGCGCAGACCGGTCAGCTGCGCGAGTTCGTCGGTCGGTGCGTTCTTGGAACGTTCGCTCAACAACCCGAGGACGGATTCGACGAGCGAGCGCAGCACGGTTGCCTCGCGCGCATCCATCTCCGAACGAATCTTGAGTCCGCCGAGTGAATTCTTCCTACTCCACGTGCGCACAGCTGTTGGAACCCCGTCTCTGGTGCATCGAAGGAATCCGCGTTCGGATTCGCGCTACTTGTCCTGCTGCATCGTCGCCCAGAGACCTGCCGCGTGGAGCCTGCGCACGTCGTTCTCCATCTTGTCGCGTTCACCGCTCGACACGACTGCCTTGCCCTCGGAGTGCACCTGCATCATGAGCTCGGTGGCCTTGGCTTTGCTGTAGCCGAACAGCTTCTGGAAGATGAAGGTGACGTAGTGCATCAGGTTCACCGGGTCGTCCCAGACGATGGTCACCCAGGGCACATCCTGCGCCTCGTCCCTCGCCACGGCCTCGGTCTCGGCGGGTACCGCCTGGGGTGAAGCGGCCAGCGTCGGCGATGCGCCCACCCTGCCCACGGTCACTCGTGCCGTCGATGAAGCCATGGGAACAGCGTACGACGCGATGCACGAAGTACACACCCTCACCCCCGCGCCTCGTACTGTTGTCCCTGTGTCTCAACCCTCGACGGACGAATCCGACAATACGGGCACGGTGCGTAGTACCGCGCTGTTCACCGACCAGTACGAGCTGACGATGCTGTCGGCGGCCCTCGCCGACGGTTCGGCGAATACGCCGTGCAGCTTCGAAGTCTTCGCGAGGCGCCTGCCCGGTGGCCGCCGCTACGGCGTCGTTGCCGGAACGGGCCGGTTTCTGAGTGCGCTGAGTCGCTTCCGATTCGGCGAGGAGGAACTCGACACCGTGTCGTCGTTCCTCGATCGCACGACACTGGACTGGCTGTCGTCCTACCGCTTCACCGGCGACATCGACGGCTACCGCGAAGGCGATCTCTACTTCCCCGGCTCACCCGTGCTGTCCGTGCGCGGAACCTTCGCCGAGTGCGTCGTACTCGAAACGCTCGCACTGTCGATCCTCAATCACGACAGCGCCATCGCCTCAGCGGCCGCGCGCATGGTCACCTCCGCCGGAGACCGACCGCTCATCGAGATGGGATCGCGGCGCACCCACGAGGAGGCGGCCGTCGCGTCGTCGCGGGCGGCGTATCTTGCCGGCTTCTCCGCGACGTCGAACCTCGAAGCCGTTCGCCGACACGGCGTTCCGGGGGCAGGTACGTCGGCGCACGCGTTCACGTTGCTGCACACCGGCCCCGACGGACCCGACGAGAAGGCCGCGTTCGCAGCCCAGGTCCGCACCCTCGGGGTCGGCACGACGCTGTTGGTCGACACCTACGACATCACGCAGGGCGTCGCCAACGCCATCGCCGTCGCAGGACCCGAACTCGGCGGCGTCCGCATCGACTCCGGTGATCTCGGCGTCCTCGCCCGTCAGGTGCGCCAGCAACTCGACGATCTCGGGGCGACCCGTACGAAGATCGTCGTCTCCGGCGACCTCGACGAGTACGCCATCGCAGCCCTGCGCGCCGAACCCGTCGACAGCTACGGCGTCGGAACCTCCCTCGTGACGGGTTCTGGCGCGCCCACCGCGGGCATGGTCTACAAGCTCGTCGCGGTCGACGACCGTCCCGTCGCCAAGCGCAGCAGCCACAAGGAATCACGCGGGGGTAGAAAGGCCGCCACGCGCACGACCCGCGACACGGGCACCGCCGTCGAAGAGATCGTGCATCCACTCGGCAGCGCGCCGACCGTCGACGCCGGATTGACGGCCGTCGAACTGAGCGTGCCGATGGTGCGCGGCGGTGAACTCGTCGCGGACCGGCCCACGCTGAAGGAGTCTCGCGAACTGCTGGCCGGACGTCTCGTCAGCCTGCCGTGGGAGGGCTTGAAGCTGTCGCAGGGAGAACCGGCGCTGCCGACGCGGTTCGTCTGATGCGCTTCGCGCCCGTGCGTGCATAGTTGGGCCAGGGTCCAACTATGCACGCACGGGCGGCGCAGCCGCACTCGTGGGGCAGTAGTCTGCTCCGGTGCCGTCTTCGACCGAACTCCCCACCGTGCCCGCATTGCTGAAGACCGCGGTGCACGCGCTGGGAGGCAAGGAGCGGACCAACCAGCTGACGATGGCGTCGGCCGTCGCGCATTCCATCGACACCGGGCAACATCTCGCGGTGCAGGCAGGCACGGGCACGGGCAAGTCGCTCGCGTATCTGGTGCCGAGCATTCGACACGCGGTCGAGTCGGGACGCACCGTCGTGGTCTCGACGGCGACGATCGCGCTGCAGCGTCAGCTCGTCGACCGCGACCTCCCCCGGCTCGCCGACGCGTTGAAGGACGCCGTCGGACGCCGGCCGAGGTTCGCGATCCTCAAGGGCCGCAACAACTATCTGTGCATGAACAAGATTCACACCGGCGCGTCCGAGGAAGCACCGGAAGCCGAACTGTTCGACGCGTTCGCCGTGTCGCGGCTCGGCCGTGAAGTCGTCCGGTTGACCGAGTGGTCGTCGAACACCGACACCGGGGACCGTGACGATCTGACTCCGGGCGTCAGCGACCAAGCGTGGCGGCAGGTCAGCGTCAGCGCACGCGAATGCCTCGGCAAATCCCGGTGTCCGGTCGGCGAGGACTGCTTCGCCGAACGCGCCCGCGCCGAGGCGTCGCAGGTCGATGTGGTCGTCACGAATCACGCGCTTCTGGCCATCGACGCCATCACCGGCATCCAGATACTCCCCGAGCACGACGTCGTGGTCATCGACGAGGCACACGAACTCGTCGACCGTGTCACCGGAGTCGCCACGTCCGAACTGTCCGCCTCTACCATCACCGCCGCGGCCCGCCGCAGCAACAAGCTGATCGAGGAAGAGATCGTCGACGCGCTCGAGGGGGCTGCCGAGAACTGGGCTGCCGTACTCGAGGACATGCCACCCGGACGGTGGGCGGCGCTGCCGGAGGGCGTCGACGCAGCGCTCGCATCGATTCGCGACTCGGCGTGGGCAGTGCGGACGGCGATCGGCCCGAGCCGCGGTGGACAGGCCACGATGGATCCCGAGGCAGCCGCGGCTCGCAACGCGGCACTGGTGGCCGTCGACGAGGTGCACGACAGCGCCGTGCGCGTACTCACCGCATTCGACGAGCCGGATCCGGCCAAGCGCAAGGACGTCGTCTGGCACGCGGTCGACGACTTTCGCGGGTCGGTCAAACGGACCGTGCGCATGGCGCCGCTGTCCGTGGGCGGGTTGTTGCGCAGCCGCCTGTTCGCGGAATCCACCGTCGTCCTGACGTCGGCGACGCTCACCGTCGGCGGTTCCTTCGACGGCCTGGCCGTCAACTGGGGGCTACCCGCCGAGAACTCCGGACGCAGCGACACGGCGACGGCGACGGGCACCGAGGCGCCGTCGGACACGGGGTCGATCCATTGGAACTCACTCGACGTCGGCTCTCCGTTCGACCACGCGAAAGCCGGAATTCTATATGTGGCGCAACATCTTTCGCCACCCGGGCGTGACGGCCTGTCACCGCAGTACCTCGACGAGATCGAACAACTCGTCACCGCAGCCGGTGGCCGGACGCTCGGGCTGTTCTCGTCGATGCGCGCGGCGAAAGCAGCAGCCGAGGAGATGCGCGAACGCCTCGACACCCCGGTGCTGTGTCAGGGCGACGACTCGACGGGCGCGCTCGTGAAGAAGTTCGCGGACGACGAAGCCACGTCGCTGTTCGGCACGCTGTCGCTCTGGCAGGGCGTCGACGTGCCCGGTCCGTCACTGAGCCTGGTCATCCTCGACCGCATTCCGTTCCCGCGGCCCGACGACCCCCTGCTCGTGGCGCGGCAGCAAGCCGTCCAATCCCGTGGCGGCAACGGCTTTCTCGCGGTCGCCGCGAATCATGCCGCATTGCTGCTCGCCCAGGGTGTGGGTCGACTGCTGCGCAGCGTCGACGACCGAGGCGTCGTCGCGATGCTCGATTCACGCCTCGTCACCGCCCGCTACGGCGGTTACCTCAGGGCCTCGCTCCCACCGTTCTGGGAGACGTCGGACCCCGAGGTGGTGCGCAGGGCTCTGACCCGGCTGGCCCAAAGCCGTTGATGCCGGGAGTGGAGCCTGCAGGAACGACCCATCAGGAAAGGCCCGTCAGGGCCGGGAGTGGAGCCTGCAGGAACGACCCATCAGGAACGGCCCGTCAGGGCCGAGCCGAATTCACGAGGCCGAGTTCGGAGTCGCTCGCCAGTAGCTCGTGGTGCGGCAGAACCCGGACGGTGTAGCCGACGGCACCGCTCAGTGGCAGTTCGGTGTGGACCGTGAAGGCCTCGCCGAGCGCATCGGTACCAGTGTGCACCATCTCGACGTACCGTACGTCGGTGAGTTCGTCCTCGGCGTCGACGCAGCCGATCGCGGCCTGCACCACGACGTCCGACGGCTCGAGCGCGCCGAGCCGAACGTACGCTCGCAGAGTCAGTTTCGCACCGATCACCGGCGTGTCCGGCAACCCTTCGCTGTCCACCTGAACGACGTCGACCGCATCCCATTCCGCTTCCACGCGACGACGGTATGCCGCAACGTCTTTCGCACCCACGTGCCCGTCGGCGTCGACGGTGCGCGCCGCACGCGCGGCAGGTCCGTAGTACCCGAGCGTGTAGTCGCGCACCATACGCGAGGCCAACACCTGCGGTCCGAGATGTTCCAGCGTGTGACGCACCATCTCGATCCACCGCGTCGGGATGCCGTCGGTACGGTCGTAGAACTTCGGCAACACCGACTGCTCGAGCAGTTCGTACAGCGCGGCGGCTTCGAGGTCGTCGCGACGGTTCTCGTCGGTGACGCCGTCGGCAGTCGGTATGGCCCAACCGTTCTCGCCGTCGTACATCTCGTCCCACCACCCGTCGCGGATGGACAGGTTCAGCCCACCGTTGAGCGCGGACTTCATCCCCGACGTGCCACACGCCTCGAGCGGACGCAGCGGGTTGTTGAGCCAGACGTCGCATCCCCAGTACAGGAACTTGGCCATCGACATGTCGTAGTCCGGCAGGAACACGATGCGGTGACGAACGTCGTGCTGGTCGGCGAAGCGGACGATCTGCTGGATGAGAGCCTTGCCGCCGTCGTCGGCCGGGTGCGACTTGCCGGCCACGACGAGCTGAACCGGGCGGTCGGGGTCGAGAAGCAACCGGCGCAGCCGCTCGGGCTCGCGCAGCATGAGCGTCAGCCTCTTGTAGGTCGGCACCCGTCGCGCGAAGCCGACCGTCAACACATCGGGATCGAACACGCTTGCTGTCCAGCCTATTTCGGCCTCGGTCGATCCTCGTTCGAGCGCCGAACGGCGGACGCGTCGACGCACCTCGTCGACGAGCTGGCCACGCAACGCATTCCGCGTGTTCCACAGCGTTGCCGACGACACGTTCTCGAGCTGTTCCCAGCCGCGTGCCTCCTGAAGTGCTTGCTCCCCGACCGTCTCCTGAGCGAGTTCGAGCCATTCCCGCGCGGCCCACGTCGGCGCATGGACACCGTTGGTGACCGAACCGATCGGCACCTCGGCAGCGTCGAATCCGCGCCATAGATCGTTGAACATCTCGCGGCTGACGATGCCGTGCAGCTTCGACACACCGTTGGCGCGCTGGCCGAGCCGCAGCCCCATGTGCGCCATGTTGAAGACCGAACGGTCCGCCTCGGCGCCCAGCGCGAGAATGCGATCCATCGGCAGCCCGGGCAGCAGAGCCGACTCCGCGCTGCCGTCGTCGCTGCCGAAATAGTGACGCACGAGGTCGGCCGGGAACCGGTCGATGCCGGCCGGGACGGGAGTATGCGTCGTGAACACGGTCCCTGCCCGCACCGACGCCAGCGCCGCGTCGAAATCCAGCCCTCCACCGGTGACGAGTTCGCGGATGCGTTCGGCACCGAGGAAGCCTGCGTGTCCCTCGTTCATGTGGAACACCTCGGGGTCGGGCAGCCCGTGTGCGTTCGTGTAGGCGCGGATGGCGCGCACGCCGCCGATCCCGGCGAGAATCTCCTGCTTGATGCGGTGGTCCTGGTCGCCGCCGTACAGACGGTCGGTCACTCCGCGCAGTTCCGGGTCGTTGTCGGCGATGTCGGAGTCGAGCAGCAGCAGCGGGACTCGGCCGACCTGCGCGATCCAGACTCGCGCCCGGAGCACGCGTCCACCCGGCATCGACACGTGGATCAGAACCGGCGCATCCGACGCATCGGTCAGCAACCGCAAGGGCAGCCCCTGCGGATCGAGCGACGGATACCGCTCTGCCTGCCAACCGTCCGCCGTCAGGGATTGACGGAAATATCCCGATCGATACAGCAGACCGACACCGATGAGCGGGAGGCCCAGATCCGACGCGGCCTTCAGATGGTCACCCGCAAGGATGCCGAGTCCACCCGAATAATTGGGCAGCACTTCGCTGACGCCGAACTCCATGGAGAAGTAGCCGATACTCGACGGCATCGACGCGTCGGACTGCTGCAGTTTCTGGTACCAGAGCGGACGCGAGAGGTAGTCACGCAAGTCGGCGTCCAATGCACCGAGGCGCTCGACGAACTCCGCGTCCGACGCCAGTTCCTCCAGCCTCGACGGTCCGACGGCACCCAGCAGCCCGACGGGATCACGATCCAGCTCGGACCACAGCCTCGGGTCGATGTCCTCGAACAGCCGCTGCGTCGGCGGGTGCCATGACCAGCGAAGGTTTGTCGACAACTCGGCCAGGGCATTCAGGCGCTCGGGCAGGTGGGCTCGGACAGTGAACCGACGCAAAGCTTTCACGGGTCGAACCCTACCCACCCCGAGGCGACCGTGCACCGACTTGTCGACGCCTGTTTGCACGGTCGGCCTGTCCGTGCGACGAGAGCGAAGGCGAGGTCACTGCACTACGGTTGTCTCTGAGAACACGCCGACCAACAGTTACTCGAACGGCCGCACCGAGTGTGGCTCAGCCCCTAGCCAAGAACGGAGCGTGAAGTGACAGGTCGACTCGGTATCGACAATGTCCTTCCGGACACGACTACCGGAAAGTACCCCGCGAAAGCGGTGGTAGGCGAAGCATTTCCGGTGTCGGCGGACGTATGGAGAGAAGGCCACGACGCGGTGGCGGCAACACTTGCCGTGCGCGGGCCGGGGATACGCACTCCTCTGCGCATCACGATGACTCCCGGCCGGGAGCCGGACACGTTCGATGCGCTGTTCACACCCACGACACCCGGTTACTGGATCTGTCGCATCGAGGCGTGGAGCGATCCCGTCGCCACATGGCGGCACGCGGTGGAAGCGAAACTGGGCGTCGGCCAGAGCGCCGCGGATCTCGCGAACGATCTCGAGGTCGGCGCTCAGATCTTCGAGCGTGCCGCGAAAGGTGTTCCGCGCGGGGACAGGTCTCTGCTGCAGGACGTGTCCGCGGCGTTGCGCGATACCGACCGTCAGTTGCCGGCACGCGTCGCCCCCGCGTTCGCGCCCGGTGTCGTCGAAATACTGCACGAGTATCCCCTTCGCGAACTGATCACGCGCTCGAACGCCATCAACATCTGGGTCGATCGTGCCCGCGCGCTCAACGGCTCGTGGTACGAGTTCTTCCCCCGTTCGACGGGCGGATGGAACGACGACGGCAGTCCGCGTCACGGCACGTTCGCGACCTCGATCGAGCAGTTGCCCCGCATCGCGCGAATGGGCTTCGACATCGTCTACCTGCCGCCGATCCACCCGATCGGCACCGTCAACCGCAAGGGCCCGAACAACACTCTGACCCCGGGCCCGGAGGATGTCGGCTCACCGTGGGCCATCGGGTCGAAGGACGGTGGGCACGACGCCATCCACCCGGAGTTGGGTACCGAAGCCGACTTCCGCGCGTTCGTCGACGCAGCACGGGCGTTGGATCTCGAGGTCGCGTTGGACTTGGCGTTGCAGGCGGCTCCCGATCATCCCTGGGCTGCGAAGCATCCCGAGTGGTTTACCGTTCTGCCCGACGGCACCATCGCCTACGCGGAGAATCCACCGAAGAAGTACCAGGACATCTACCCCGTCAACTTCGACAACGACCGCCGAGGGATCTACAACGAGGTTCTTCGCGTCGTCAGGTATTGGATCTCGCTGGGTGTCAAGGTCTTTCGAGTCGACAATCCACACACGAAGCCACCGGACTTCTGGGAGTGGCTGATCGCCGAGGTCAAGAAGAGCGATCCCGACGTTCTCTTCCTGGCCGAGGCGTTCACGCGACCGGCTCGTATGTACGGCTTGGCGATGCGCGGATTCACCCAGTCCTACACGTATTTCACGTGGCGGACCGCGAAGTGGGAACTGACCGAGTTCGCGCAGGAGCATGCACGGCGCGCCGACGACGCCCGACCCAACCTGTTCGTCAACACCCCGGACATCCTGCACGAGAGTCTGCAGCACGGCGGTCCCGGCATGTTCGCCCTGCGGGCCGCACTCGCTGCGACACTGTCGCCGACGTGGGGTGTGTACTCCGGATACGAACTGTTCGAGCATCAGGCGGTACGTCCCGGCAGCGAGGAGTACCTCGACTCCGAGAAGTATCAACTGCGTCCGCGTGACTTCGAAGGTGCGTTGGCCCGCGGCGAATCGCTCGAGCCGTGGCTCACCTCGCTGAACGCCATCCGACGGGCGCATCCAGCGCTACAACAGTTGCGCAACATCCACTTTCACGCCGTCGACAACGACGCCCTCATCGCCTACTCGAAGTTCGATCCGGGCACGGGCGATTCGGTTCTCGTCGTCGTCAACCTGAATCCGTTCGGCCCGGAAGAGGGAACGATCTGGCTCGACATGCCGCAGCTCGGACACGACTGGCACGACACGATGACCGTCACCGACGAGGTCAGCGGCCAGCAGTTCAACTGGGGGCAAACGAATTTCGTCAGGTTGGAGCCATGGAAGGCGGTGGCGCACATATTGACGCTTCCGCCCATCCCCTACCCGGCGCGACTCGAGCTGGCATACCGCGGCAACCGGAAATGAGTGGGGAGCCTACATGACCGACAATCCGACGAATATCGACATCGCGCCGCCCGCCATGGGCGATCTCGAGCTGATCGCCCAAGGGCGGCACTACGATCCGCATTCGATTCTCGGTGCGCACGCGGTTCCGGGCGGCACCGCCATTCGCGCGCTCAAACCGAACGCCGAATCCGTCGTCGCGCGCATCGGTGGCGTCGACCATCCGCTGACGCACGTCGCGCACGGAGTCTTCAGCGTCCTCGTGCCGTTCGAGAACTTGATGGACTATCGGCTCGTCGTCACGTGGCCCGGCGGTCACGTGACGGAATCGGCGGACGGCTACCGCTTCCTCCCCACCCTCGGTGAGCTGGATCTGCACCTGTTCGGCGAAGGCCGTCACGAACGCCTGTGGGACATCCTCGGCGCGCACCAGCAGAACTACACGACGCCCGACGGCGACGTCAGCGGCACGTCGTTCGCGGTGTGGGCGCCTGCCGCCTCGGGCGTCACCGTGATCGGTGACTTCGACGGCTGGACCGGACAGAGCTTCCCGATGCGCGCGCTCGGTTCGACCGGCGTGTGGGAGCTGTTCGTTCCCGACATCGGCCCCGGCACGATCTACAAGTACCGCGTGCACGGCTCGGACGGCGTCGTCCGTGACAAGGCCGATCCGATGGCATTCGCCACCGAGGTTCCGCCTGCAACCGCCTCGGTCGTGACGAGTTCGACGTTCGAATGGTCCGACGACGAGTGGCTGGACACCCGCGCCGGAATCGAACCCACGCAGGCCCCGATGTCGGTGTACGAGGTGCATCTCGGGTCGTGGCGCGCCGGACTCGGCTACCGCGAGATGGCCGAGCAGCTGGCCGACTACGTGCTCGAGACCGGCTTCACCCACGTCGAACTACTCCCTGTCGCCGAGCATCCGTTCGGTGGGTCGTGGGGTTATCAGGTGACGTCGTACTATGCGCCGACGTCGCGCTTCGGCAGTCCCGACGACTTCCGCTACTTCGTCGACCATCTGCACGACAAGGGCATCGGCGTCATCGTCGACTGGGTGCCCGCGCACTTCCCCAAGGACGAGTGGGCGCTCGCGCGGTTCGACGGCGGGCCGCTCTACGAACACGGCGATCCTCGACGCGGTGAGCAACTCGACTGGGGCACACTGGTTTTCGACTTCGGTCGCCGGGAGGTACGCAACTTCCTCGTCGCCAACGCACTCTTCTGGCTCGACGAATTCCACATCGACGGTCTGCGCGTCGACGCGGTGGCCTCGATGCTCTACCTGGACTACTCACGCCCGGAAGGCGGCTGGACTCCCAACATCTACGGTGGCCGCGAGAACCTCGAGGCCGTGTCGTTCCTGCAGGAGATGAACGCGACGGTCCACAAGAAGTTCCAGGGCGTCGTCACCGTCGCCGAGGAGTCGACGGCGTGGCCCGGCGTCACGCGTCCGACCAACGTCGGCGGACTCGGATTCAACATGAAATGGAACATGGGGTGGATGCACGACACCCTGGGATTCCTCGGACGCGATCCGATCCACCGAAGCTTCCACCACCACGAGATCACGTTCTCACTGGTGTACGCGTGGAGTGAGAACTACGTCCTGCCGATCAGTCACGACGAGGTCGTCCACGGCAAAGGCACGTTGTGGACCCGTATGCCGGGCGACGACCACGCCAAGGCGGCAGGCATGCGCGGCATGCTCGCCTACATGTGGGCGCACCCCGGCAAGCAGTTGTTGTTCATGGGCCAGGAGTTCGGGCAGACCAGGGAGTGGTCGGAGGAGCGCAGTCTCGACTGGCACCAACTCGACGAAGGTCCACTGCACCGCGGCGTGCTGACATTGGTCAGTGACCTCAATGCCGTCTACCGCGAGCACCCGTCACTGTGGACGCTCGACACGTCGCCGAGCGGCTACTCGTGGATCGATGCCAACGACACGGAGAACAACGTTCTCAGCTTTCTGAGGTACGGAACGGATGGTTCCGTCGTCGCGTGTATCTTCAACTTCTCGGGTGTCACACACGACAACTATCGTGTCGGTCTACCCGAGCCCGGTCGTTGGATCGAGATCTTGAACACCGATGCAACCTCGTACGGCGGTTCGGGTGTGGGCAATCTCGGAGAGGTAACGGCTACATCGCACTCGTGGCATGGCCGACCGTCGTCTGCACAGGTCGCGCTTCCCGCCAACGGCGCGATCTGGATCAAACTGGAGCGTTAGATGAGTGGCGGTCGCACCCGACACACACTGTGGGCGACCGCCCTCGTAGCTCTTGCACTCGTCACCGGGTGCAGCCAATCCGTCGACGGCCGAGCGGTCTCCATCTACGAGAATCCGTTCACCGTCGCCGGTCTGCCGGTCACCGACGGCCCCAGCGGTCCGCGTCCCGGCGTACCCGACTCGACGCTCGAGGTCCGAGGCTCGGAGGGCACCGACTCCGATCTCATCGCCACCAACGCCATCGACGACATCCAGCGCTACTGGACCGACACCTATCCCGAGTTGTTCCAGGGCCAGAAGTTCACTCCGGTGTCCCAGCTGATTTCATGGGACGCGAGTGAGGACGAGGGCAGCGGCCTTCGGTTCTGTGGAACGCGAACCGGCGGAGTGCCCAATGCGGCGTACTGCTCACGCGACCGCACCATCGGGTGGGATCGCACCATTCTGCTTCCTGCGTTGATCGACGCGTTCGGCCCGATGTCGGTCGTCATGGTCATCGCGCACGAGTACGGCCACGCCATTCAGTACCAGTCGGCTCTCGTCGGGGACGACACTCCGACCATCGTCGCCGAGCAGCAAGCCGACTGTTTCGCCGGCGCGTTCATCCGGCACGTCGCCGAGAACGATGCTCCGCACTTCACGATCAATACGTCCGACGGCCTGAACGGAGTCCTTGCGGCGACAGTGGCCGTGCGCGACGTCGACCCCAACGATCCGGATTCCGTGCACGGTTCGGCATTCGAGCGTGTGACCGCGGTACAGATCGGATTCACCGACGGTGCCGCGGCGTGCACCGCGATCGACGAGGCCGAGATCGACGCACGACGCGCCGACCTGCCGCAGAAGTTCAGCAACACCGACGACGACGGAGAACTGCCGGTCACGACCGAGACGCTGCAAGCGTTCGTGCGGTCGTTCGAGAAGCTGCTCGCGTTGCAGAACCCACCGACGGTCGACTACGACGGCACCGACACCGGCTGTCCCGAGGGTACGACGACCGAGCCGGTGTCGTACTGCGCGTCGACCAACACGATCGGCGTCGACGTCGATGCGCTGGCCGAAGTCGGAACCGCCGAGCGGCCACGGCGGGGTGACGTCATCCCACTCAACGTGTCGGGCGACTACAGCGCGTACGTACTCTTCGCGTCGCGCTACACCCTTGCGGTGCAGAAAGAGGCCGGACAACCTCTGGACAACCCGCAGACGGCACTGCGTTCCGCGTGCTTGTCCGGCGTCATCACCGCGGGTCTCAGCGCCGAGAACATCGACGCGGCGACGGATCTCGAAGTGTGGCTTTCCCCGGGCGACCTCGACGAGGCAGTGTCGGGTCTGCTGAGCGACGGCCTGACCGCCAGTGACATCGACGGCGTCACGCTGCCGAGCGGCTTCTCCCGAGTCGACGCGTTTCGCTCGGGAGTCCTCGGCGGACGCGAGGCGTGCAACGTCCGCTACCGCTGAGCATCAGTACAGCGCGGCGGCCAACTTACGACGCGCCGAGACCACGACGGCATCGCCCGAGTCGAACAGTTCGAACAGCTCCAGCAGACGCGTCCGCAACTGCGTGCGCTCGTCGCCCGCGGTCCGCTTGATGCCGGCGATCAACCGATCGAACGCCGCCTCGGCGTTCTGCTCGGACAGCTCGACGTCCGCGGCCTCGATCTGCGCAGCCACGTCCGACGGGTCGGCGTCGGCCTTGGTGACCGCATCGGCGTCGAGGTTCTGCACCCGAGCCAGGAATTTCACCTGACGCAGTGCAGCTTTCGCGTCGGTGTTCGACGGCTCGGCGTCGACGATCGCCTGATACGCGGCGATCGCCTTGTCGAAATCGCCCTCGTCGAGCGCTTCCTCGGCTGCGACGAAGCGGGGATCCTCGGGCTCGGGTTCGTCCTCCTCGGACGTCGCTCCGGGAGGTCCGCTGAGCTTGCCTTCCGTGGCCTGCAGAATGGCGTCGAGCCACCGGCGCAGTTGTTCCTCCGGCTGCGAACCCTGGAAATCGGCGAGCGGCTGCCCACCTGCCACGGCGACGACCGTCGGAATGGCCTGGACGCCGAACGCCTGCGCGACCTGTGGGGTGCTGTCGACGTCGACGCGGGCATGCACCCACGTGCCGTTCGCTTCGACGGCCAATTGACCGAGCTGACGCGTCAGCGCCACCGACTGCGGTGAGCGAGAAGAACCCAGGTCGACGACGACCGGAACCTGCATGGAACGTTGCAGAACTTCTGCCTCGAACGTCGCGGCGGTCACGTCGACGATGGGAGCCAGTCCGCTCCCACCATCGGTGTTGTCGGCCGCGGGCGGCGGTGCGGGACGATCCTTCAGTCCCGAGAGATCGACGGCGCCGGCGATGGAGGCCGGTACGGCTGCAGGCGGACGGGCTGACGAGCGGGAACCGGGTCGAGTCACGTCCTACAGTTTGTCACTAACCCGGTTCGGTCACTACCGGCGAGGTCGGCTACGCGACTCCCGCACCCTTCGAAATCGCAGGCTGCGACGTGATCGATTCGGCCAGGCGACCCGTCCGTGCGGCCCACACCTCGAACACGACGGTGCCGAAAGGAGGGATGCTCGCAACCAGCGCGAGCAGCGTCGTCACGACGTTCCACTTCAGCTTGACGGCGGTGACGATCGCGATGAGAACATAGATCACGAAAACCGCACCGTGGATCGGTCCGAAGATCTTCACGCCGATCTCGTTGCCGTCGGCGGGGATGTACTTGAACGCCATTCCGATCAGCAGTCCCAGCCAGGTGAAGGCCTCGAGAACCGCGACGAATCGAAAACGCTTGGCCGTCGTGCTCAGGTCGAAGAAGTTCAGCATGGCGACTATTGTGCCCGAGATCTACGACGCGGCGTAGTGGCTCTGGTCTCACTGCCAGGGCCGCTGCGCGACGAGATGCAGCTGACGCTAACGTCGTCGTATGACCTCCACCACGCCTGCTCCTGCCGGACCTTCCCTGCGGTCCGACCTCGTCACTGCCATCGATCACGTCGGCATCGCGGTGCCGGACCTCGACGCCGCAATCGCCTGGTACACCGAGCACCTGGGAATGGTGTCGACGCACGAGGAAGTCAACGAGGAACAAGGTGTTCGCGAGGCGATGCTGTCGCTGCCCGGCGCGTCGTCCGACGCCGCTGCCCTTCAGTTGCTGGCACCTCTGAACGAGTCGTCGACGATCGCGAAGTTCATCGACCGCAATGGACCCGGTCTGCAGCAGCTCGCCTACCGGGTCACCGACATCGACGAGATCTCGTCCGAACTTCGCGGCTGCGGCGTCCGACTGCTGTACGACGCTCCCCGACGCGGCACTGCCGACTCGCGTATCAACTTCATCCACCCGAAAGACGCAGGTGGTGTGCTCGTCGAACTCGTGGAGCCGGCAGCGAACTCGATTCACTGACTTGTCATATGGCTCTCCTACCTACGCACCGGTAAATTGACCGCCATGGCCAACGAGCAAGAGCGCACCGGGGTGCAACTTCCCTTTTCCGTAGTCCGAAAAGGATTCGACCGTGACGAGGTCACGAACTATTTCGAGCGGTTCGACGCCGAGCTTCGGCTGACCACCGCCGATCGTGACGCCGCCGCGGCCCAGGCTCGCGATCTGGCAAAGCAACTCGACGACGCGCGGGACGAAATCGACGAGCTCCGTAAGGACATCGACCGCTTGTCGGTTCCGCCGACCACCGCGGAGGGGATGAGCGACCGCATCTCTCGCATGCTGCGCCTGGCTTCCGACGAGGCATCCGAGGTCCGAGCGAAGGCTCACGCCGAGGCCGAGGAAATGGTGTCGGTCGCCGAGCAGGAGAGCGCGCGACTGCGCGGCCGTCACGAGGCTCTCGTCGTCGAGCTCGAAGATCGTCGCTCCGCACTCGAGACCGAGCACGAGCAGACGATGGCACAGGCCCGCACCGAGGCAGCACGCATCGTCGAGGCAGCGCAGGCCGAGCGGGACAAGTTGGCGGCCGAATCCGAGGCCAAGCGGTCGAAGGTCCAGGAAGACTTCGAGATCACGATGGCCGAGCGTCGCACCAAGATCCTCGCCGCACTCGAGGACCTGGAGTCGTCGAGCAAGGCCGACGCGGCTCACCGCATCGAAGAGGCGACGACCGAAGCGGCCCGACGCCTGCAGGCCGCGACCGAGCAGTCCGAACGTCGAATCGCCCACTCGAAGGAGCTGGCCGAGGAACTACGCGTGCTGCGTAGTCGTGTCCTCGCGCAGCTCTTGGGAATTCGTGGTCAGCTCGACTCGGTGCCCGCGATGCTTGCCTCGGTCAACCGCGAAAGCGAATTGCTCGATGCACCCGAGTCGAACGGCGCACCGAGCAAGGACGACTCGTCGACCGACGACACCGTCGTGCTCGACAAGGAGAAGGCCGACGCGTCGTCGTAGGGGGTGGCGCGGCGCTGGTCTACGACCAGCGCCGCGTCAGTCCGCGGGTCGCTCGACCTGACCAGCACCCCGTATGCCAATGCCGACGGTTCTCCGGTCCACCCAGATCCGCGGTCGGCCACGCGACTATGTGGGAGACGCCGGGACGGACCTCGTGATCACAGCCCGGGCAGCGATAGGTCTTCGTCGCGCGATTGCCCGGCACGGTCCTGGTCGTGAACTCTTCGTCGGACCAGCCTGCAGGCCCGCTCTCGACACGGGCGCCGCCCATCAGCGAATCGGGTCGCGAATCACGCGAACCGGAGTTCTTCCGGCTCGATTTACGGTCGTGATTGCGTCGGGGCACGTAGTCGAGTGTAGGAGAGAAGATCAGAACAGACGGAACTCGGTGCTGTCGGTTCCGCGCAGGGCTTCGTAGTCCAACGTGAGGCATCGGATGCCTCGATCGGTGGCGAGCGTCTTCGCCTGTGGCTTGATGACCTGGGCCGCGAACACACCGCTGACCGGCGCCAGAACCGGATCTCGATTGAGCAGTTCCAAGTAGCGCGTCAGCTGCTCGACGCCGTCGATCTCCCCGCGACGCTTGATCTCCACCGCGACCGTGCCACCGTCTGCGTTGCGGCACAACAGATCCACGGGGCCGATCGCCGTCATGTATTCACGACGGACGAGGGTGTACCCCTCGCCGAGCGTCTCGACATGTTCGGCCAACAATTCCTGAAGGTGCGCTTCCACGCCGTCCTTCACCAGGCCTGGGTCGACGCCGAGCTCGTGGCTCGAGTCCAGTTCGACGTCGTCGATCGTGATGCGGAGTTCTTCGCCCGCCTTGTTCGTCACGACCCAGTTGACGGTGCCGTCGTCGGTCGTCTCGGTCAACCAGCACGGCGGGCTCATCCAGTTCAACGGCTTGTATGCGCGGTCGTCGGCGTGAACGCTGACCGACCCGTCGGACTTGACGAGGAGCAATCGGCGGGCCGACGGAAGATGGGCGGTCAGACGGCCGACATAGTCCACTTGGCAACGAGCAATTACGAGACGCACTCGCCCACCCTAAGCCAGACCGACCAGTAGTCTGTGACAACCATGCCGCAACTGAGTCGATCCGTAGCGCCTCTAGGATCACGCCTTCTCGGCGACACATCCGAGTCCCCGCGTCGTCGACGCGTGCGCGTTCAGATACTGCTGACGATATTTCTGCTCGCCGCGAATCTCATCGGTGCTCTGATCGTCGGAGTGCTCGTGTCCGTCGTCGTTCCCGGGCCGGATGTGCTTCGGCTGGACCGTTATTGGTGGGTCAACTTCATCGTCATCCCCGTTTATGTCGCGTGCGCGTTCGCCGTCGGGGTTCTGTGGGGCACGACGCGCGCATTGCGCGCACTTCGATGGGCTATCGAGGACCGCACACCCACGCGGCAGGAGCAGGTCACGACCCTGTCCATGCCATGGCAGCTGACCAAGATGCAGATTGTGCTGTGGACGTGCGGTCTTGCCCTCATCACCACCATCGACGGCATAATCGACCCGCAGTCCATCCCCAAAGTGGCGTTCACGATCGGCGCAGGCGGAACCGTCGTATGTGCCTTCAGCTATCTGCTCAGCGAATTCGCTCTTCGGCCGGCAGCTGCGCGTGCCCTGGAAGCCGGCGATCCCCGACGCATCCGCATCGCCGGGGTGATGGGGCGGTCGATCCTGTCGTGGATTCTCGGAACCGGAGTACCTGTCTCCGGGCTCATGATCATCGCGATCTTCAGCTTCATCCGCCCGTACGCGTCCGACGGAACACAGTTGGCAATCGCGATCCTGTCGCTCGGCGGTATCACGCTGGTCTTCGGGCTCTTGCTGACCCTGCTGGGCGGTTTCGCGACGACGGCACCCATCAACAACGTTCGATCCGGCATGGCCGAGGTCGAACGGGGCAACCTCGACGTCCAACTCGCTGTGTACGACGGGACGGAGCTCGGTGAACTGCAGAGTGGCTTCAATCGCATGGCCGAAGGAGTCCGGGACCGCGAGAAGATTCGCGACCTGTTCGGACGCCACGTCGGCCAAGAAGTCGCCGAGGCCGCACTGACCAAGAATCCCGAGCTGGGCGGCGAGGAACGCGAGATCGCGGTGTTCTTCATCGACCTCGTGGGGTCGACGGAACTCGCGGCATCACGTCCACCGACCGAGGTCGTCGAACTGCTGAACCGGTTCTTCGACGTCGTCGTCGATGAGGTCGACGAGCACGGCGGCTTCATCAACAAGTTCGAAGGCGACGCCGCCCTGGCCATCTTCGGTGCACCCGGCGACCTCGAGGACCACTGCGGATCCGCATTGGCAGCAGCCCGCACGATCAGCACTCGGTTGCTCGACGAGGTCCCGGAGTGCAGCGCGGCCGTCGGTGTGGCGTCGGGTCGCGCAGTGGCCGGCAACGTCGGCGCGAAATCTCGGTTCGAATACACGGTCATCGGAGATCCGGTCAACGAGGCCGCACGGCTTTCCGAACTCGCCAAGAACTCCCCCGGCGCGATCCTCGCCTCCAAGAACACCGTCGACCACGCATCGGCCTCCGAGGCCGCGCGGTGGAAGTTCGGCGACAGCGTCACCCTCCGCGGCCGTTCGGCGGAAACCGTCCTGGCCTGTCCGAAGTCCTGACCTCGAACTCACGCGTCTCCGCAGCCCGACGTCACAACCGCGTGAATGCGTCCAGACCACGGCCGAAGGCAGCAAGGCGCTCCGGGAGTCCGTTGTGTCCGCCGTTGACGAGCTCGGACACCCGCACGATCCCCGAGATGTCGGCCGCATTGTTGAGGTTGCGCGAAGACCAGTACCAGACCGCGGTGGTGAAGGCGTACTCCGGCGCTGCCGCCAGGTCGGGGTTCGCAACGAAGTCGATGCCGGTCGCTTGACTCATGAGCTCGTAGTTGTGTCGGCCGGTCACCTGGATGGCGCCGCGGCCTTTATAACGCACTCCGTCACCAGGCTGGGTGTTGCCGAGGTCGGAACGCCCTTCGTAGGCGCGACCCGACGCATACTCCTCGAACGTGCGGAACCCGTCGGACTCGACGAGCAATTGAGCGACGAACGCAGCTTTCCGAATGGGGTTGTCGATTCCGCCGTTGACCATTGCCGCATTGAGCGGGGCGACGTAGGTGGCCAACTTGTCCGCCGGGGCCTGTGGGGCGATCGCATCGAGCTGCGCCGCGGTGATGAACGTCGGGGGCGGCGGCGGGACGACCGCCACCTCCGGCACGACTGCGGCCTGGATCTGGGCGGTATTGCCGTCGGTCGCTACGGTCTGGGCATCGACGTGCGCTGCTTGCGACTGATCGGCTTCCTGTGGTTGCTGTGCTGGCTCGTCGGAACTCGAACCCTGAGGCTCGTCGAGCCGCACAGTTCCCACCGGAAAGCTCTTGGCAACCTCTTCTGTGATCGCCGACGTCGTGACTCTGGGGATCGCGGTAGTGTCGCCGGCTTGCGCGACGCCGACGACGCTCGTGGCGAGAACGGTCGTCGTCGCAGCGGCAATACCGATTCGACGTGCGTGCGACGACGCGAGCGTACCGGTCGCTGCTGCGGCCGAACGAATTCGTTGTGCATATGTAGAGGTGAGTGCGGTGGTCGTCGTGGCGGCGAAACCGACTCGACGTGCATATGTGGAAACGTGCAAGGTCCTGCTCCAAAACTTCGGCCGAGGTCTTCGGCCCGTACGTGACTGAGATGCGGGTGCTGTCGGGTAAAACCCGCGGTGGTCACCAACGCGTCGCAAAAAGGTCACATCCAGGTAACGGCGCATCTCGACATGTTTCAAGCAGAAGTGATCAGCCCCACGTTGACTTACTGAAAACAACATGGATGTAAGTCACGACCGAAACCAGCTCCCCGACGCCGCAACGCCGCCTGCCGGAACCAGGACGCCTCGCAGTACCAAGTTGATCGGAATGGAGAACCCCGAACCTGTCAGCAGATCGCAATTCCTCTGTGCCGCAACGGTATTTCGCCACACTGCTGGTGTCGCGATGTGCGCACACAGCCCCGGTAGCACGGCCCGTAGAGACTCAGGGACGGACCACGCGGACCGGAGACACAGGGTCCGAAGACGGTCGTGTGCCGCCGAAAATAAGTGCGGGATCACCTGGCCGAGATGGCACAGATCACGTTTCGATCACGAGGCTTCGTGACGTGGTGGTTCGACGTTATGGAGCCTTTACGGCGTCGGAAGTTAGCGGATTTAGGCATCGATGGCCCGCAGGAGCCTCTGGACAGGTTGGATGGTCCATTCATGCCGATGCCGGATGCTGAAAGTTCGCTCTCCCGGAACCGGCGACCCTCAGTGTTGCCGAACTCGGTCGACAAACGTGTGTACGACGGACGGGCCGACTTGAAACCGACGCGGCAAACCCGCAGCAAGCAACTTGAATTCGTTGCGGCACAGCAGATCTTGCGCGCGTGGAGGGGAACACGATCGCTCCCCGTACTCGCTACGAGACCTGACGGTCGAATTACCAGAGATATAGGAACACGGTTGACGGCGCTCATCGAAATTCATCACTGACGCTCACTGAAATTCATCACCCGTGTGGCACCGCCAACGAGGGCGGGTCTCCAACGAAGCTGATGGTCTCTGACCACGCACCAGCTACTCGAAGGAGA
>NZ_JAAFYV010000033.1:0-68778 GCF_011770055.1 Rhodococcus sp. B10
TGGAGGCCGAGAAGCAGTACTGAAAGTTACGTGCGCCTGCTGCAGCGGCCTTTTCCACGTGGCGCGGCGTCGCTACCCATACCCAGCACTGCGCGAGTTCGTCGGCAGTGAGCTCGGCGATTACCTCCTCGTGTTCCCGGCTCCCAAGTTCGCGAACCGACACGGCGCCGTGCGGAGGCGTTGAACAACTCCGTTCATGCGCGTGCACCTTTCGAACGCAAGAGGTACCTCGCCGCATAGTGGTTGCGACGCAGGACCTGACCTTCAGAGCAAGGCCTTACGCTTTCCCTGCCAGCGTTCCGAGACGGCGATTGGCGAGGACGGGGATCACTTTCCTGGCCTTCTGCACGGCGCCGATGTCCAGTTCTACGGTCAGACGCTCTTCCGCTGCTCCCAACTCGTGCTGGACGACCCCCATCGGTGTCACGACGAGGCTGTGACCGACGCCGAATCGTGGGCCGTCCGGCTCGTCGACGCCCGCAGTGCGTGCATCGGCCTGATCGACAGCGACGATCCATGTGGTCGAGTCGACGGCCCGAGCCTGGTTGAGCAGGCGCCACGCATCGACTTTGCCGTCGCCTGCACCCCAATGAGCGGTCACTAGGATGACCTCCGCACCGCGGTCCGCGAGCGCTCTGAACAGTTCGGGAAAGCGGACATCGTAACAGGTCGCAACACCTATGGTGATGCCGTCGACCTCGAACACGAACGGGGTGTTTCCGGGCTGAACGTCTGCGGATTCCGAGAAGCCGTAGGCGTCGTACAGATGAATCTTGTCGTAGCCCTCATGAATGTGTTCACCGGTGACCAGAATCGTGTTACGAACTCGGCCGTCGTCGGCAGGCGTGAATGTACCGACCAGCACCACGACGCCCAGCTGGACTGCGGTCTCCTGGATCGCGCGTGCCCAGGGACCGTCCAGGGATTCTGCGAACGGGGCTGGGGAGACGCCGAACCTGACCAGTGATGCCTCGGGCAGGACTACGATGCGAGCCCCGGAAGAAGCGGCGTCACCGATTGCTTTCTGTACGCGTGCGAGATTGTCCTCGGGTACGGCTCCGGTTGCAATCTGAGCGATCGCCACGGAAAGTGTTCGTGTATTCGACATTGAAATTCTGCCTGTTCTGTCTCGATGGAATGGTCAGCGAACGGTGGCGTCGTCGCCCTTCACTGCTCGAAGTTGGTCACGGAAGGCAGCCGAAATCAGAAGGGCGTCAACAGCCGGGGTCGACACGATTCGTGCGCCCTGTTCTCGGATTCCTCGGACCTGATCCGGGGTGTACGCAGCCCGCCAGCTCGGAATGCCTGCTGCCCTCAGCACCTTCGACGCGCTCTCGATGGCTTCGTTCACAAGAGGGTGGCCGACATCGGCGCCTTGACCGTAGGACCGTGCAAGATCCGCAGCCCCGAGCATCACCCCGTCGAGCCCGTCGAACTCGGCTATGTCCGCTATGTTGTCGATGCCCTCGCGGTCCTCGACGAGAGCAAAGATCATCACCTCGGTGTCGGGACCGAGTTTGTCTGCAACATTGTCCATTCCGTATCGGACGCTTCTGGTCGACGGGTCGATCCCGCGGTCACCGCCTGCTCCTCGGTACCGGACGACCGCTTGGAGCTGTTCGAGGTATTCGCGGTCGGTCACGTGTGGCGCAAGTATGCCCTTGATGCCGATTTCGACGAGCCGTAGTGCGGTAGTCAAGTCCCGCAGTCCGATGCGGGCGAGTGGGGTCACTCCGGAAGCTTCGGCGGCGCGGACCATGTCGAGGACAGTGCGCGTGTCCATGGACGTGTGTTCGAAATCGATGACCGCGAAGTCGTACCCGGACCAGCCGAGAATCTCGACGATGGCCGGTTCCGGGATGGACACGAAAGTGCCGTAGACGGTCTCGCCCGACTTCAACTTCGCTTGCATGCCGCTGCTCGCAGTCATCGAGCTCCTCCTGCTGTTGTCGTGAGTAGCGCGGCGCGCGTCTGTTCGAATTGCGCAGCGACGCCGAACAAGAGTTCCTCGGAATTGGGTGGACCGGAGAGCTGCATCCCGACCGGCAATCCCGATCTGATTGCGCACGGCAGAGTGAGTGTCGGACCCAAGGACAGGCACCAAGGATGGGTGAAGCGCGTAACCACGGGGCTGGTGGTCACTGTCGTGGATTCGGTGATCAGTGGTGCCAGCACGGGTGTCGACGGAGTCAGCACGACATCGTATTCGCTGAACACGGTATCGAGTGTGCGCCTCCACTCCGAGGCCCACGACAATCCCCGTGAGTACTCGACGCCCGAGGCCGCCAGACCGATTTCGAGCCGGAAGCGCACGTCGTCGCCGAAACCGTCCGGGTTCGATTTGTACCGTGCTTCGTGAACGGCAGCGAAGTCGGGAAACATCATCTTCACAATCATGGACTGTGCGTCGTCGGCGCCGTCCAAATGAATGACGGTCACGGCAGCGCCAAGCTCTTCGAATGTTGCGCGGGCTTCGGAGATCGCGTCGGTGATCTGACTGTCCTCGGCGCGAAAATGGTTGCTCGGGAGAGCGATACGCAAGCTGGACAGTGAGTGCGGGGGTGTAACGACCGGACGAAGATCCTGAATCTGGTACTTGTCCGCCTTCCCGGTTCCGGCCATGGCCGAGAAGACGCGTCTGGCCATTTCGACTGTCGGTGCGATCGGTCCGACGCGATCGAGAGATGTGCTGACCGGCATGACGCCGATGTTGGACACCCGGCCCACACTCGGGCGAAGCCCGACCACTCCGTTGAGCGCCGACGGGGCCAGAATGGATCCACCGGTATCGGTTCCTAGTGCGACGTCCACCAACCCGGCCGCTACCGCGACAGCCGATCCGCTACTGGAGCCGCCGGAGATCCGGGTGGGGTCGACGGCATTGGCAACCGTTCCGTAGTGCTGGTTCTGACCCGTTGCACCCATGGCGAATTCCGCCAGTGAGGTCTTGGCAATGGGTAGCGCCCCAGCTGCGCGAAGTCGGCGGACGACGGGTGCGTCGGTGTCGGTGACATTGTTGGTGAAGAACGTCGAGCCCATGGTGGTCAACGAGCCGGCTGTGTCGATGTTGTCCTTGACGCCGACGGTGATTCCGTCCAGGGGGCCGGGGGTCGAGGGTGCTGCCCCGATCGAAGCAGACAGGCTGTCTATAGGAAGAGTCGATTTGATCGCGTTGAGGCTCTGGCGTTCGGCCATACGAGCGAACTGGTCCCGGACGTGTTCGATAGTGCGCGCCGATCGTTCTGCGCGGCTGTTGCTGCGTGTCATGTGTTCAGTCCTGTCGAGTTGTGGCGTCTGCGCTTTCGGGAAGTGCTGTCGGCAGGGAGTTCGATGCCTCGGCCTTCCTCGTGCCTGGGCTGACGGCGGTGAACACGCCGAGCGTGACCAGACTGACAACTGCTCCCGCAGTCAACAGCATGGAGGGGGCGAGGTCCCAGCCGGTGGAGGAGATGAGAAGTGTTGCGAGGTAGGGACTCAGGCCTGCACCGATTATGGTGGCGAAGTTGTAGCTGATCGCCATTCCGGTGTACCGCACGGGAGCGGGAAACTGTTCGGTGTAGATCGAGTAGCACATGGACTGGACCATTGGAAAGGGCAGTGCGAGAACGACGAACGCAGTGGCCGCCAGTGCGAAGTTCTCGCGGGTCATGAGCGACATCATGGGGAAGGAAAGGATGGCATAGCCGAGAAACCCACCCAGGAGGATCGGTTTGCGACCGATTCGGTCGGACAGCAGTCCCCACAGTGGCATACAGATTGCGAGACCGAGCGTGGTGAATGTGACCAGCCACAGTACCGACGATTGAGAATATCCCTGGAACTTGATGAGGAACGTGCTCATGAACGTGATACCGACCCAGTATCCGACGTTCTGACCGTAGCCGATCAGGACGACCCTGGCCAGAGCGCCACGGTGGCTGCGGAACGTCTCGCGGACCGGAGATGTTTCCCGGTGCCCACTTGCAGCCAGTTCGAGGTACTCCTCCGATTCGGTGATGTGTCGACGGATGAGGATGGCGACCACGATCAGCGGAACGCTGACGAGAAACGGTACGCGCCAACCCCAGTCGGACATCTGGGCATCGGTCGTCAGCGACGAGGTGATGCCGGTGACGAGGCTCGCCGAACCGAGACCCAACGCAACTCCGGTGGGCATGAAGGCTCCGTAGAATCCCCGCTTACCGTCCTGCACGGATTCGGTGACGTACGTCGAAGCGCCGACCTGTTCCCCGCCGGTGAAGAAACCTTGGACCAGACGGCAGACGAGAAGCAGAACAGGGGCCAACACGCCGATCTGCACGTACGTCGGCAGCAATCCGATTGCTGCCGTGGCAATCCCCATTCCGACGATGGTTGCCATCAGAACGTTCTTGCGCCCGGTGGCATCACCGATCCGACCGAGGACGATCCCGCCGATCGGCCTGATCGCGAACGCGATGGCGAACAGAAGAAAGGTAGCGAGCAGAGCCGCAGTAGGGTCCGCGTCGGGGAAGAACAATGGTGCGATCGTGGGTGCCAGTAGTCCATAGATGCCGAACTCGTAGAACTCGATCGTCGTCCCGATGAGCGCTGCCATTCCGGAACGGACCGGCCCGGAGCGAGAACTCGAGGTCCCATCCTGTATTTTCGTGGTCACAGTGCATTCCTTCTCTGGAGTTTCGCTGTTCGAGGTTGCCGCCCGCAATGCGGCAACCTCGTTTTGGTTCATGCTCGTTTTGGTTCGATGAGTCGACGCGAGTGCCGGCGGTTTCGTCAGCCGACGCGCATCGTGGACGGCTCGAGCGTGGGCAGAATGTGGATGGCGTACGACAACCTCAGTGCGCGGCCCTTGTCCCGGTCCTCGAGCTCGACCGTCCACGTATCTGCGTACTGCGCTTCGGGGTCGATCATCGGCAGCGTCCCTCCAAGGACGACGGTGCCGGGTACTAGCAGTCCCGCATCGGTCAGAGTTTCGATCCAGTACGCGGGCGGCAGTAGCTGGTCCAGGGTGCCCTCCTGCAGCAGGACGTCCTCGCTGCCACCTTTGCTTCCCCAGCTGCGGAGACGAATGCTGTTGCTGGCCGGATCGATATCCGACAGACGCCAGGCAGCTCGAGCGAGGACGTCGGGGGCGATTTGCTTGCCCCAGTCGATGCGATGGGTTTCGAGCTGGCGATCGGTGTGGTCGGAGGCGACCGTCAGCAGGAGGTCGTTCGAATCATCCACGATCAAAGCCCATTCGGCTTCGCCGGATGTTCGGTCGCCGTGGACCCACACCTCGTCTGCTTGGGACGTCGAAATCGGTGCGAGGTTGTACAGCGTGGGAACGCTGGTGGGGCGGGGCACTCCGAGTTCGGCCAACTCGTCGATGTGGGCGAGAACCGAACTTTGGTCGGCTCCGGCGAACCCTGCGTTCAGAACTCGCGTGACGTGGACGACGCGTGTGCCGTGATCTGCTACGTCGAAGGTCAATGTTGTCATGGTCATCTCCTTGATTGAACACAGTAGGTATACAATCTTTCGAGTACAGGTACCCGTGGGTGCGGTGTCGAACGGTCAGATGATGCCCGCGTGGCGGGGATGAAGCAGCAACATGCTCTCCAGTGAGTGAGCCAGATGGCTTTCGATCACGGAATCGAGGGTCTCGCGGTCGCCGGCTTTCACGGCGTCGACGATTTGGCGGTGTTCGTCGAGTACGTGTGCCCGGCGTTCGACGTCACCGAAGACTGCGAGGGCACCGACGCGCAGTTGCTGTGATTGGAGACTTGCATACGACTGACGAATCAGAGTGTTCTCGACAGCCTCTATGAACGTCAAGTGGAACCGAAAGTCCAGTGCGATGAACTCGGTGGCATTGCTGGCGCCGGTCGTCAAGGCGGACTGTTGATCCAAAAGTGCTTCCATTGCTGCGGTATCGACATTCTTCCGCTCGATGGCGTTGGTGATCGCGCACTTCTCCAGAAGCATGCGGAACTGGATGAGCTCGTGTATCTCGCGTGACGTCGGTGCGGACACGAAGACGCCTCGACGGGGCACCAGGTGTACCAGGTTTTCGGTTCCGAGCATGATCAGAGCCTCACGGACCGGAGTGCGAGACACTCCCGCACGCATCGCGATCTCCTCCTCGCTGACGAAGCTGCCCTGGAGCGCGGGGTCGGGAAGAATGTTCGTGCGGATGAACTCGTACGCGATTTCGCGCCCGGACAAAGATTGCACTGCGTCACCACCTTTCGATGCGGTTGTACATGCACGGTATACGATCGTTCGAATACGAACTGTCGTTTCGTGTAAATCGTTTGTTACGTAGTTCGTGAGGCGCCCGACGCTGGTATGACGTGGTCCGCCGGCCAGGGTCAGGAGACGGCGGTCGCGCAGGCCACGAAGTGGTCGATCGATGGTTCCGGTTCCAGACGAAGGATGAGAGACAGTTCGGTCAGTGATACGCGGTCGGCGAGTTCCAGAAACACGGCCTTGTCCGATCGGGACACGGCGGACGAATGCGGGACGATCGTCACTCCGAGGCCGCACTCGACCATCGCAATCTGGGTGTTGATCGAGTTGACGTAATGCCGGGCGTCCGGCGTGAATCCGGCGTCCCTGCAGGCGGATGCCATTTCGTCGTGATAGCTCGGCGAAATCTCTCGCGGAAGCCAGACCCATGGTTCGCCAGCCATCGAGGCGAGGTCGACGGGTCCGCTGTGCGCAGCTGCTGGGTGGGTCGACGGGACCGCGGTCACGAAATGGTCGCGGCGCAGCGGTACCACGCGACACCCGGCCGGGCTCGTCGTCTGTCGGACGATGGCAATGTCGAGTTCGTTCCTGAGTACCGCGGGTGGTCCGGCGTGTGTATCGGTTTCTCGGAAGTAGAGTTGAACACCCGGCCGGGTACGACGGTACGTGGACAGTGCATTCGGCAGCAGATTCTCGAACGCCGACGACACTGCGCCGACCACAACCTCTCCGAGGTAGCCGTTCTGGGCCTGCTGCGCCGCGGTCTCGGCTCGTTGAGCCTGTTGCACCATGACCCGACAGTGATCGAGAAAGACTGCCCCGGCCTGCGTCAGATTGACCGACCTACTCGAACGGTTCAGCAGTGTGACGGCGGTGTCTCGTTCCAATTGCAGAATCGCCTGTGAGAGCGGCGGCTGAGACATGTTGAGCCGCGCCGCGGCACGTCCGAAGTGCAGTTCTTCGGCAACGGCTATGAAGTAACGAGCTTGGCGGATCTCGATCATCTATTCGCTCTCCGTATCGATGGAAGACCCGATCGGACCTTCACAATATCGTGGAATGAGGATCGTATAGAGCAATGAACGACACATCTCTCCTCGACGCGTTCGCGGACCTGGACAGTGCAGCCGTGAGCGATGCCCTCGACGGGCTGGGCAAACCGAGCGGGATCGGCGGAATCATTCCGGTCACAGGAGTATCGAAGATCGTGGGGTTCGCGGTCACCGTGGAACTCGAGCCGTACACACCGGGCCCGAGCGGACCACACATCGGAAGCACCGCCGTCGCATCGGCCGGCGGCAACGACGTCATCGTCGTTGCCAACAACGGCCGCACCGACGTCTCGTGCTGGGGCGGATTGCTCAGCCTCGGAGCGAGCCTCCGCGGTGTTCGCGGAACGATCGCCGACGGATGTTGCCGCGACCTCGGCGAAGCACGCGAACTCGGATATCCCGTGTTCTCACGCGGAGGCATCCCCGCTACCGCGCGCGGGCGACTGCAGCAGAAGTCGACAGGAATGCCTGTCGAGATCGCAGGCGTGTGGGTTGCACCCGGGGACATCGTCCTTGCCGACGAGACCGGAACCGTCTTCGTCCCGCGCGAGCACGCGGCCGAGATTCTGGCGAAAGCGCAGGCCATTACAGCACGAGAACGAAGCATCGCCCAAGATCTGCGCAACGGAATCGCGCTACCCGACACCATGCACGACGCACGACTAGCCGGAAGTGAAGGAAAATGACCGACAGCTCGCTCACAGAACGCCTCGGAGCCATTCCCACAGCATCGATCTCGGACGCCCTCGATGCATTGGGGCTTCGCGGATCCCTGCACGGCATCGGCCCCCTCGACTCCGGATCGCGCATTCGTGCGGTGGGGCCCGCGTACACCGTTCGATACGAACCCATCACCGACGAGCCGGGCACAGTCGGAGATTTCCTCGACGACGTGGAACCAGGTTCGATCATCGTCATCGACAACCAGGGTAGAACGGACTGCACGGTCTGGGGCGGCATCATGACCCAGACTTCGTCGGCCCGGGGAATCGCAGGCACGGTCATCAACGGCACCTGCCGGGACACAGCTGTGACCCTCGAACAGGAATACCCGATGTGGAGCGCAGCGCGGTTCATGCGGACCGGAAAGGATCGCGTGCGCCTGGTGGAGGTGCAGGGGAGTATCGAGATCGACGGCGTCACCATCACCCCAGGGGACATCATTGTCGCAGACTCCGACGGGGTGCTCGCTGTCGCACTCCGAAGCGCCGAAGACGTTGTCACGCTTGCCGAAAAGATCGAGCGGACCGAGTCCAAAATCGTCGATGCCGTACGCGACGGAACTACCCTCCGTGAAGCTCGTCAGCGTTTTTCCTACCACACCTTGCAGAGTGTGAAATGACAACCGACCTTGCGCGTGGTCACGCAACGGCCACCATCTACGAAGCGTCGAAACTCGATATTGCACTCGACTCGGGCATTCGACCGGCGTGGGTCGGGGCGCGGGTCTCCGGTCCGGCATTCACGGTACAAGGCGCCGGCGGCGACAATCTGGCGCTGCACAATGCAGTGGCATCAGCGCCCCCGGGACACGTGCTCGTCGCCGATCTCGGTGGCGCGTTGCACGGTCACTGGGGTGAGGTACTCGCCATCGCCGCGCAACAACGGGGTCTGCTGGGCCTCGTGATCGACGGCGGGGTCCGAGACACCGTCGAACTGGCTCGAGTCGGCTTTTCGGTGTTCTCACGAGGTATCTCGATCATCGGCACCCGAAAGGACTACAGCGGCGGGATGGGCGTACCCATCACCATCGGCGGAATCGAGGTCCGGACCGGAGACCTCGTGGTCGCCGACGCGGACGGGGTCGTTGCGATCCCACAGGAGCAGATCGGCCGTGTTCTCGACTCGTCCGATGCTCGGGTTGCCGACGAGACACGCATTTTCGACGAACTGCGCGCAGGCAAAACTACTCTCGAACTGTACGGCCTCGGTGCCGACAGATGACTACGGTCAAGCTGGACAACCCGATCTTCGCTATCAGCGCCCGAGCAGACGAGCTCCGGGCCGAGGGCCGGGACATCATCGTGCTCGCCGCTGGAGAACCCGACGCTCCGACACCGTCCAACATCGTCGATGCGGCGCGGCGCGCGATCGACGATCCCGAATTGCACCATTACGGCGAAGCTTCGGGGCTGACCGCGCTTCGGCAGGTGGTGGCGCGCGACGTCTTCGCGAAGACGGGTACGACATGGTCAGCGTCCGACGTGCTGGTCACCCTCGGAACCAAACACGCGTTGCATCTGGCGTTGGGGTCCGTAGCCCACGACGGGGGAGAGGTGTTGATAGCACACCCCGGCTGGCCTGGGCATCGAGGCGCTGCGATCGCGGCGGGCGCTACGCCGGTCGACGTGGGAGTGGACGCCGACCACAACTTTCTGGTTACAGTGGACTCTCTCGAAAGAAGTTGGACCCCGCGGTCGCGTGCAGTCATACTGGCCAGTCCTGCCAACCCGACCGGGTCGGTGTATTCGAGGGAGGCTCTCTCGGCCATCGCGACGTGGGCGCTCACGCGTGATGTGTGGTTGATCGTGGACGACATCTACGACGCCTTCGTATACGAGGGCACCCACGCGAGCATGCTCGAGGCGGCACCCGAGGCGCGCGAGAGAACGATCTCGGTGAACGGTGTGTCCAAGGCGTACGCGATGACGGGATGGCGCGTCGGCTGGCTTCTCGGCCCACCCGACATCGTCTCGACTGCAACGCGTCACGTGTCCCGGACCATCACCCACGTCCCCTTGATCACGCAGATCGCTGCACTCGAAGCCATCTCGAGTGATCCGTCCGACCTCGCGCAGACCGCACGACGGTACCGCGCTCGACGCGATCGCACTGTCGAGGCGCTGCGGGCCATCGTCGGGGTGGACTGTCCGCTACCGGACGGTGGAATGTACGTGTTCCCTTCGGTTCGGGAGCTGCTGGCAGAGAATCGATCCGGTATAACCACTTCCGCGGAGCTCGCGTCATGGCTCCTGGAAGAGGTCGGCGTCGCGGTGGTACCGGGGGAAGCCTTCGGCGCGCCCGGACGGCTGCGCATGTGTTTCGCTGTCGGTGATGTGGCGCTGACTGCGGCACTCGGCAGGCTGACCACTGCATTGACCGCAGTGTAGGGAGCGCACCGAAGACCTATCGAGTCGACAGGGCTTCGGGTGAGTGCCTTACGATGAAGTCCGTTATTCTGCGCCACATCTCGGGTGGGTTGGAGTACATCGGGAAATGACCGCTGAGCGGAATCTCCGCGAGTTCGACACCGTTGGCGGCGAGATGCCCGAGGTAGGACAGTGTTCGGTTCTGCTCTCCGTACATGAACATCGTCGGGATCGGTAAGCCCAGAAAACGCGGCATCAGATCGGCGTGGTCCGACAGTTCGACCATGGACTCGAATACGCCACGCACGGAACCGGCGCGGACCTTGTGGGCCAGACTCGAGGAATACAATGCACTGGAGTAGAACCGGGAACTCCACGCGCGATCGATGAACTCGACGAGAAACGCCTCGGGATCCGGGTGTGAGTCGACGATCTGACGGCTCAGAAAGCAATCCTCGGGGGCAACGTTTCCTTCGATGTCGATGAACGACAGCACTCGGTCCGGATAGTCGGAGGCGAGCATCAACGCGGTCAAACCGCCCATCGAGTGACCGACTACGTGGAATGTGTCGACGCCCCGGAGCTTCAGCACTGCCAGTGCAGTCTCGACCAGGAATGGAATCGACAGGCGCTGCGGTGTGGCGCAATAGGATTTACCGAAACCAGGCGCATCGTAGGCAATTATTGGGCTGTCGTTCAAGGTGCTCTGCTGAACTACGTCCGCATAGTCTTCTTTCGTCGAACCGAAACCGTGCAGAAACACGATCGGAGCTCCGACACCGCCGCGGTACATGCCCGCCACACGCACCTCGACACGCTCGACAGTGAGTGACAGGTCGAAGTGGGACAGTCTTTTCATGGCCACGGTGCTGTGTCTCCGGTATCTCGTCTGCGTTGGGCAATGCGACACATCAGCGGATGTGTCCTGTATTCCATACAACAGTCCCGGCCGAAGAAACAGAAAGTTCGATCGTGTCTGGCATCGAGACGGGAACCGACCGAATCCGTGCGCTCACGAAGCGGAAGGACTCGGCACAGCGAATACCGCCCGAGTGCTTGTGGCATCGGGCGGTATTGGGGTGCGTCGTCAGCTCAGCGCATCACGAACGGATTACCGACGGGTGCGCCGGTGTTGATCCAGACGCTTTTGGTTTCGAGGTAGTCGTCGACTGCCCCGATTCCATTCTCTCGACCGAGGCCGGAGTCCTTGAAGCCGCCGAAGGGCATCATGTAGCTCACCGCACGGTACGTGTTGACCCACACCGTGCCCGAGTGAACCGCTGCAGAGACACGGAAGGCGCGTCCCATGTTCTGGGTCCACACTCCTGCGCCCAGGCCGTATCGCGAGTCGTTGGCGATCGCGACTGCTTCCTCTTCGGTGTCGAACGCGATGACGGCGAGTACGGGTCCGAACACCTCTTCTTGAGCGAGTCGCGACGCGTTGTTCACCCCGGTGTAGATGGTGGGCTCGACGAACCAACCGTTGCCGCAGTCACCGCCCGTCGCCGCCTTTCCTCCGAGCGCGAGGGTGGCGCCGTCCTCGCGGCCGACGTCGATGTAGTGCAGCACCTTGTCGAACTGATCTCGCGTGGTGACCGGTCCGACCTGGGTCTGTGAGTCCATCGGATCACCCATCCGTGCGCTGCGTGCCAGAGCCACGACCTTCTCGACGACTTCGTCGTGAATGGAGCGCTGCACCAGCAACCTCGAACCCGCGATGCACGTCTGTCCCGTTGCCGCGAAGATGCCGGACACCGCGCCGTTGACGGCCGATTCGATATCAGCATCCTCGAACACGATATTCGGCGACTTGCCTCCCAATTCCAGTGAAACGTGCTTGAACTGGCGTGAGGCCTGTTCGCCGATACGGCGCCCGGTCGCGTCGGAACCGGTGAAGCTGATCTTCCGCACAAGCGGATGGTCGACCAACGGGCTTCCCACTTCTACGCCGAAGCCGGTCACTACGTTCACGACTCCGGCAGGCAAACCTGCTTCTTCGAGCAGCCGGACGAACTCGAGCGTCGACGCCGACGTGTACTCCGACGGTTTGATGACCACCGAGCATCCTGCTGCCAGCGCGGGCGCGAGCTTCCAAACGAGAAGCAGAAGTGGTGAATTCCACGGCGTGATGATTCCGACTACGCCGACCGGGCTCTTCTGCGTGTAAGCAAAGTAGCCCGGCTTGTCGATCGGGACGACAGTTCCTTCGATCTTGTCGGCCAATCCGCCGTAGTAGCGGAACCAGTTGGGGAGGTACTGACACTGGCCGAGCATCTCGCTGTACAGCTTGCCGTTGTCGCGTACTTCGATACATGCCAACAACTCGGCGTTCTGCGCCAGGTGGTCGGCAATTGTTGTCAGGACGAGACCACGGTGACTTTGCGTCATCTCGGCCCACGGGCCGCTCGTCATGGCGCGGTGCGCGGCGGTGACGGCTCGATCCACGTCGTCGGAGTTCCCGCGCGCAATCTGTGCCCACGGTCGCCCTTCGAACGGGTTATCGGACTCGAAGAACTCACCAGTGGAAGATGCTCGGCGTTCGCCGTCGATGTGCAGGAGATACTTCTCCATGAGAAAACCTGTCGTCGATGGGATTGTGTGGGATCAGAAGGTAGTGAAACCGAGTGCTGCGCGGACCTTGTTCTTCACTGCGACACCGTCGCGAGGAGGTAGCGCGCGCGGGGGTTCGCCCGTGTCGATCAAGACCTGGAAGAAGCTGGTCTGGTTGCGGGCTACCACTGCCCCGGCGATCGTCTTAGCGCCGGCCATCGAATCGATCGTCTCCGAATGCGGGATGCCGAATCCGGTTGCCACAGCGGAGAGGCTCGTGCCGAGACTCGAGTGGCTGCGCTGCATTCCGGTCTCGCCGAAGTGGCCGTTGTCCAGCACGACAATGGTCAGGTTGGGCGGCGCTTTCACTGCTACCGATCCGAGCGTGCCCACCCCCATCAACTGCTCGCCGTCCCCCGTGATGACGATGACCGATTCGTCGGGCTGAGCAAGCGCGAGGCCCAGTCCGACCGGTACTGCGGCACCCATTGCGCCCCACAGGTAGAAGTTCCGGTCGCGCTCGCCCTGTGCGAAGACGTCGTACGACGGCGACCCGAGGCCGGTGACGACCAAGGCATCCGGCGTGTCGGCGAGAAGGGCGCCGACGAACTCGCGGCGGTCGAGTGTGTAGATGCTGTTCGTCTCGTTCATTTGCGTTCCCACTTCTTTCGTCCGATCAGGGTCTGTCCGAGGAGTACGGCAACGCGTTCTCCGGCGAGAAATGCGGTGTCGAACGCGGCGGAGACGACCTCGCCGACTTCCTCGGGCTGATCTGCTCGAAACACCGTGATGCCCATCAATTCCAGCGCCTCCTGTGTCGCCGAACCCATCGGGATCTGCCACGGGTTGAACTCGGCATACTCGCCTCGCATCGTCACGAGGGTGAGGAATGGAAAGCGGCACATCTCGAGCAGGGAGAACATGTTGACGCAGTTGCCGACTCCGCTGCTCTGCATCAGCAGCACAGCTCGTTGACCGCCGAGCCATGCACCACTGACGACGCCGACGCCTTCTTCTTCGGTGGTGAGCACGACGTCCTCGATGGTCGGATCGTCGATGGCGGCGCGGATTGCATAGGAGTGCCCCGCGTCCGGAACGTAGGCGATTTGTTTCACGTCACCGGCGCGAAGAACGTCGAACACCTCCTTCTGCCAAGCGGGCGCTGTGTTCGTCGAGCTCATGTAGTACTCCATCTTCCGAAGCGGCTGTTGTTCAACCCATCATGGACTGACATACTTGAAGGGCGGTAATGCCAATTTGGAATGGCTTGATGACCCTCAGGAATGGGAGCAATGCCGAATGGAGATAAGACAACTGCGCGCAATGATCGCGGTGGCGGACACCGGGAGTGTCACGCGGGCGGCCAAGGTCTTGCATGTCGTGCAACCCGCAGTGACGCGCCAAATTGCATCGCTGGAGGGTGAACTCGGCGTTGCGCTGTTCGAACGCACGCGGGCGGGGATGCGGCTGACGCCAGCGGGGGAGCAAGTCCTCGACCGTGCTCGTCGAGCACTCTACGAGTTGGATCGCGCGCGGGAGGAGGCCAGCGCCAGTGGCGACGATCTTCGCGGGTTGGTGACGATCGGTCTGCTTCCGAGTTCTGCGCACATAATCGGCCCGCGCATTGCAGCGGAGGTGGCTGCGGCGCACCCGGGCATCCGGCTTCGGCTGACGTCGGGGTACGCCGGTTACCTGGCGAAATGGTTGGAGGGGGGAGACGTGGACGTGGCGTTGCTTTTCGATCAGCCGCTCCCGGAGGGATTCCGCACCACCGAGGTCGCCGTCGAGGAGATACGGGCAATCGCTCCCCCCGGCGTGATCGTCTCCGGCGGTCCGATGGCGCTCGCCGAAGTCCTCAATCGTCCGTTGATTCTTCCGAGCGCTCCGCACGGTCTACGCACCCTGATCGAGTCGGCGGCGGCCAAACTCGGGGTGGTGCTCGAGGTCCCTTTCGAGACGAACGAAGTCGGTCTGCAGCGCTCGCTGGTCGCGGAAGTTCACGGATGGTCCCTGCTCCCGTCGAGTGCGGTGAACGGTTCGTTTGCCTCAGAATCCGTTGTCACGGTGGTCACCGAACCGACTCTCACACGCACGCTGGTTCTCGCTCGTCCGAGTGGCCGCCGGTCCGTCGCGGCCGATGCCGTTGCGATCCTTCTGGGAAGAACTATCGACGGCATCGTGGCAAGCGATGTGTGGGCGCCCATCGGGGTATCGGCGTACTCGACGATCTCCACAACTGAAAAGTCCGACTAGACCTCTCCTGCATGTAGAATATTTTCTACAAAAGATTTTCATTACGGAAGAGCGCGCGATGACCCAGAACGACACAGTCGAGGCGATCGAACTCGCGAAGTACGCCGACGGATGGACGCCCGACACCGTCGAGACCACCGACGTGGTGCACCTCGAACGGCTTGTCCAACTAGCTCGCACACTGGACCTGGACGAGTCACGTTTCACCGACGGGACAGCCCCGATCCTCGGCCACTGGACAGCATTTCAGGACTGGCCCCCTACCTCCGAACTCGGACTGGACGGACATCCGGCCGAAGGACATTTCTACCCGCCGATTCCCGACCGGCGCCGAATGTTCGCAGGCTCCACCATCACCGCACACGAAGACCTGCGCATCGACACCCCTACACTGCGCCGCTCCTCGGTGGAGTCCGTGACACCCAAGCGCGGCAAGACCGGCGAAATGTTGTTCGTCGTCGTCCGGCACGACTTCGAGCAGGCCGGCCGGCTGTGCCGCACCGAGCAGCAACAGATCGTGTACCGCAGCGACAGCGGCGGACCGACCCGAAAATTCGAGAAAGCAACGACCCAGGTCGAGCCATCGAACGATTCGAACTGGGCGACAACACGTTCCGTTCCACCGCCGACGCTTTTTCGCTACAGCGCGCTCACCGCGAACGCACACCGCATCCACTACGACACGCCCTACGCAACCGGCGTCGAGGGATACCCGGGCCTCGTCGTGCATGGACCGCTTCTGGCGACATTGATGGCTGATCTGGTGGGCCGGGCATGGGGTGACTCCCGAGTGGCGCAGTTCTCCTTCCGACTCGCCCACCCGCTGTTCGCGAACGAACTCTTCGTCGTCGAAGGCTCCGCGGCCGAGGACGGTCAATCCGCCGTACTGAAGGTCACAGGTTCGGTCGCCGCGGCAGCATCCGCCACTGCGGTGAGACGATGAGCACGACGCTCGCGCAGCGAGCAGCGGTGGCGCGGACGTTCCTGTTCGTACCGGGAACGAGACCTGAACGTTTCGACAAGGCCGCCGAGTCCGGAGCGGACCTGGTCATTCTCGACCTGGAGGACGCTGTTGCAGGCGGCGACAAGGACAGCGCACGCGAGAATATTGTCGAATGGTTACGCGGCGGCCGGGAGGCGGTGGTACGCATCAACTCGCGGACCTCTTCGCACTGGCCAGCAGATATCGCGGCAATAGTCGCAACGGGCGCTGCGGTCATGGTCCCCAAAGCCGACGATCCATCAGTCCTTGCCGACCTCGCAGAACGGGCCCCGGTCATCGCCCTGATCGAGACTGCTCGCGGAGTACTCGCAGCTCCCGCGATCTCGTCAGTGCCAGGAGTTGTTCGCACAGCCCTCGGGCACATCGACCTGGCCGCCGAATTGGGGGTCGACCCCGATGAGCGACAGGCGCTCCTCACGGCTCGATCGTCGCTGGTCCTCGCGGCAGCCGCGGCCGGGATCGACTCGCCGATCGACGGAGTGACCACTGATTTGACTGACCCGAAGGTTCTCGAGGCGGATGTCCTGTATGGAAAATCGTTGGGCTTCAGCGGCAAACTATGTATCCACCCATCGCAGATCGGGACTGCCCAGACGGCATTGACGCCGACACCGGACGAAGTCGCCTGGGCCGAGAAGATCAGGGCGTCGCTGCCCGCGGACAGCGGGGTCGCCAACGTGGACGGACACATGGTCGATCCACCAGTACTCGCCCGCGCGGCAAGAATTCTCGCCACGGCAACGAGGTAGCAAATGCGAGGTCAGTACCGAGAGCTCATGCGCGCCGAGGGCGGTGCGCGGATCGAACTTCAGGTCACCGGATCGGGTCCTCCGCTGCTCCTGCTCCCGGGCCAGGCGAACAACCATCACTGGTGGGACCGCGTGCGCGCGGACTATTCCGAGGTCTACACGGTCGTGACCTTCGACTACCGGGGGACGGGGCACAGCACGCTCGGGACCGACCCGCTGAGCACGAGAATGCTTGCGCAGGATGTTGTTCGGTGCCTCGACACGCTGGGGATATCTCGGTGCCACGTCTTCGGAACGTCGATGGGAGGACGAGTGGCGCAGTGGTTCGCCGTCGACGCACCGACTCGCGTCGACCGACTCGTGCTGGGATGCACGACGCCGGGCGGTCCCAACGCGGTCGAACGATCGGAAGAAGTACGCATGTCTCTGATCGCGGATTCGACCAGTACCCGAGATGTCCTGGTCTCGTTGATGTACTCCGACCGATTCCTGGCCCATGTACCGCCGCCCTACTTCACCCTCGGTGATGCGAGCATGACACCCGAGGCGCGAGCGGCACATATGGGTGCCAGCGCGGCCCACGACGCCTGGGGCATGTTGCCCGCGATCGCATCTCCTACGCTGATTTTGCACGGAACCGAGGACCTGCTCGCACCGGTGATCAACAGCGACCTGCTCTCGTCTCGGATCCCTGACGCCGCGATTCTGACTTTTCCCGGCGTCCGGCACGCCTTCTTCGAAGAGCGCGCAGCGCAGACCTTCGACGCTATCGCCCACTTCACGAATGTGCCCACCGGCTCGCTCCTGGGCCGCTGACCTCTACTTCTTAGACTGCTGGTTGTGCATGTTCTGCACGTGCGCTGTGAGGAGACGGCCCGCATCGAGGATGTGTGCCGCCATGGCGGCGCGTGCACCGTCCGGATCGCCTGCGGCAAGTAATTCGACGATGCGGCGGTGGTCTCGGGCGGAGGCTTCCGGCCATCCGGTGATCGCAGCGAAGAATGTGCGGGGCGCGTACCCCAGAGTCGACCCCACGAGCCACTGCAGCTTCGGGCTGTCGCCCAGCGCATAGACAGTACGATGAAACGCATGATTGAGGCGTTCCACCTCATCGTAATTCTTCACTCTCGCAGCCTTTTCGAGCTTGTCCTGAATCACGTCGAGGCCAGCAACCACCGAGGCGTCTATGTGGGTAGCCGCGCGCGCAGTGAGTTCTCCGGCCAGCAATGCCTGCGCAGTGAACACGTCGTCGATGTCCTTCGGGTCCAAAGGGGCGACGACGAAGCCCTTGCGAGGCATGACCCGAAGGAACCCCTCCGACTGTAGAACGAGGAGACCTTCTCGCGCCGGGGTGGCGCTGATGTCGAGTTCGTCGGCGACCGATTCGGAACGGATGAACTCGCCTGCACGCAGCTCACCTGCGAGAATTCGTTCGCGAACGTGCGCTGCAGCCTCATCGCTCAGACGTAACCGTCGCCGCGGGCGGCGCTCCTCCGGATCGCTCGGACTCATGAATATATAGTGTACTCACTCGTGACAAAGACTATCGCGGACATCGACGAGTGAATCTTAAGGCGACGTAAGGTTCCGGTAGAAAGCCTTCCCCTTTCGTGTGATCGCAACCACAGTGACTACAAGCACTGCATCAGGTCACAAGAAAGGTCACCGCACCATGGCCACAAAGCCTTCCGAACAACCGGCGCATCCACGGAACAAGGTCGTCGGCAACGTTATTCGTGGTTGCGTCGGCAACCTCGTCGAGTGGTACGACTGGTTCGTCTACGCAGCATTCAGCGTGTTCTTCGCGCCGGCGTTCTTTCCCAGCGAGGACCCGACCGCACAGCTGCTGAGCACGGCTGTCGTGTTCGCCGTGGGCTTCCTCATGCGCCCACTCGGCGGCTACATCCTCGGGCGTTACGCCGACAAGTACGGCCGTAAGAATGCGTTGACACTATCGGTGTGCATGATGGCGGCAGGTTCACTGCTCATCGCGGTCGCACCCAGTTACGCAGCGATCGGTATCGCCGCGCCTGTCATTCTGGTCGTCGCACGTCTCATACAGGGATTGTCGGTCGGCGGCGAGTTCGGATCGAGCTCTGCCTACCTGTCCGAGGTCGCGACGCCGGCACGACGCGGGTTCTTCTCCAGCTTCCAGTACGTCTCGATCATCCTGGGTCAGCTCACGGCACTCTTCATCCAGATCGTCCTGCTGCAGGTCCTGACCCGTGAGCAGATGATGGATTGGGGCTGGCGCGTTCCATTCGTTATCGGCGCCATAGCCGCCATCGTGGTCATGTTCATTCGCCGCGGCATGGAAGAGTCCGAGCAGTACATCGAAGAGAAGGAACGAGCGGCAGCGTCGGGAACCAAGCCCGAAGGCTCCCTCCGCACCTTGTTCAAGTACCCCAAGCAACTCGCACTCGTGTTCGGCCTGACCATCGGCGGCACCATCGCGTTCTACACGTTCACCACATACCTGCAGAAGTACATGATCAACACCTCCGGCATCGACGCCAAAACTGTCGCGTGGATCAACTTCATCGCACTGTTCTGCTACATGTGCATGCAACCACTGGTCGGTGCGTTGTCCGACAAGATCGGTCGACGCAAGGTCATGATCGCATTCGGTGTCGGCGGAGCGTTCCTGACCGTCCCGATTCTCACCGCACTCGGCGCCACCACCAATCCGATCACCGCGTTCTTACTGATGATGTGCGGCCTGACGATCGTGACCTTCTACAGCGCGCTCAGCGCCATCGTCAAGGCCGAGATGTTCCCGACGAAGGTACGCGCCCTTGGCGTCGGCCTGCCCCACGCACTGACGGCAGCGGTGTTCGGCGGTACTGCGGAACCGATCGCACTCGGGCTCAAGCAGGCTGGGTTCGAAAGCGCCTATTTCTACTACGTGTCTGCTTGCGCTGCCCTGACTCTCGTCGCGGCACTGATCATGAAAGAGACACGAGGAAGCTCGACCCTCGACCCCAACGGTATCGTTCCGGAGACGCCTGCATCAACGGTGCAGGACGGCGCCGATAACGACGGTCGCGCTGTAGCCGGAAGCGTATCGTCACCGAAGAGCTAGAACAGCTGCCGATGGCCCCCTGATCAGGATCACTGCCGCCGACCGTGTCCGTCACGGTCGGCGGCATCGTCGGTACGCGCGAGAGAACCGGCGGGGCCGGCAAAAAGATTGCAGGAGCGCGAAGTGAACATCGCATTGGTGGAGGACGACGACTCGGTAGCCGCGGCCGTCTCCGCAGGGCTTCGCAGATTCGGCCACCGAGTAGCGGTTTTCGGACGCGGTGGCGACCTACTTCTCGACCACAAAAGCGCGGACTTCGTGATCCTCGATTTGGGTCTGCCCGATCAGGACGGAATGGAAATACTCCGCCAGTTGCGCACCATCACCTCGATTCCCGTCATCGTCCTCACCGCGCGGGGCGACGAACGAAGCGTGGTGCGAGGACTGCGGCTCGGGGCAGATGACTATCTCGTGAAGCCGGCGCGGCTGGCCGAACTGGTAGCACGCATCGACGTGATACACCGTCGAAGTGCGCGGGACGAATCCGCGCCGGTCGAGACTGTCACAAGCGGGGACATTGTCGTTGATCTTACCAGCAGAACGGTGTCGGTAGCAGGCGAGCCGATTGCATTGACCACCAAAGAATTCGCGATCGTAGCGATGCTTGTGGAATCACCGGGGGCAGCGGTCAGCCGGGAGGAGATCCTCGACCGTGTGTGGGGAGATGCTTTCGCCACGGTGAGTCGGTCCTTGGACGTACACGTGGCGGGGTTGCGAGCCAAATTGAAACGGCCCGGCACCATTTCGACAATCCGCGGCTTCGGCTATCGATGGATCGAACCGAGCGGTAACTGATGCGCACCCGACTTGTCCTGGTGCTGCTCGTCCTCGGGACGATCGCCCTCACCGCTTTCGCAGTACCCCTGGCTCTGACGGTCTCTGAGTCGCGAACTCGCGCCTTCGTAGCGACCAGGGACAGTGACGTCCAACGATTTGCAGTGATCGCCGAACAATACGTGACCACCGGCGAGCTCACCGGATTGCAATTGGAGGCCGACAGCTACCGAACCGTCTACGGCGACCCGGTTCTGGTTGTGTCCACGCGCGGCATCGCGGACTATTCCGCAGGAATGAACGTCGATGAGCGCGTCGCGGACGCTATCGCGCGAGGTCTGCGCAACGAGCGCAGTACCGACCTGGACCGGCTGACACCCTTTCGATCCGACCCCGTGCTGTTCGTACGACCTGTCGGAACGGGTGCACAAGTGAACGGGGCAGTGGTCATCGAGGCGTCCACCCTCGACGCTCGTGGCGACATACTTCGAGGGTGGCTGGTGATCGCCGCCGGATTCGTTCTCGCGATGGCCATGTTCGTGGCTCTCTCGCTCGCCCTCGGGAGATGGGTCCTCTCGCCGTTGTCCTCACTGGCGTCGTCGATGCGGGAATTCGAGACAAAATTGCCGTTTCGAGGAGATGATTCGCCATCGGCGTCGGGCAGTCGCCCTCGATCGATCGACAACGGCGGTGGCCCGCCCGAGATCCGCAGTTTGGCACGCACATTCGGAAGCCTGATGGATTCGGTCGTCGGCGCCGTGGACTCACAAGAGCGGCTCGTCGCCGAGACCGCCCATCAACTGCGAAACCCGCTCACCGCACTTCAATTCCGCATCGACATGCTCAGCGCCGACGTGCCCGACAGACTGAGCGATGACATGAGAATCATCGGCGCCGAAGCAGAGCGCCTACACGTCATCCTCGACGAGTTGCTGAGTTATGCATCTGCGCATACCCCTGCACTACCGGGAGGAGGAGTGGCCGAGGATTGCGGTGTCAACGCGGTTTTGCTCGATCGCGTCGACTTCTGGTCTCTGGTGGTGCGCGAACGGGGTGCACAGATCGAGATCGGTTCCGAGCCCGACCACGAAACGAGGGTTCGAATTCGGGAATCGGACCTCACTCAGATCTTGGACGTACTGTTCGACAACGCAACCAAACATGCGGGTGACGGTGTCCGAATTGTGGCCGGAGTCGCGATACTGCCGCCGCGCCGGGGCCTGGACGATCGCGAGCCGAGTCGAATCCTGGTGACAGTGGAGGACACCGGAGTCGGTGTCGAGGCGGATGCACTCGGTTCCCTCACAGACCCGTTCGTGTCGACGGGACACGGCGCTGGACTCGGCCTGTCCATCGTTGCTGCCTTGATTCGACGAGCGAACGGAGACATCAGGTTCGACCGAAGTCCCCTAGGAGGCCTACGGGTGCAGATAACTCTTCCACGCTCACCACAGGGCTTGAGTTCGGCGCCTGCACGGAGTGCCGAGTACCTAGGTGCCACCGTCGCGGACCCTGCATCGGACAGGCCGTGATGCTGAACCGTCGGCAGTTTCTGCTGGGAGCGGCGGGAGCGGGGATCTCGTTTCCGCTCCTGTCCTGCTCGAGTGAATCATCGACGGTGCACCTTGCGTCGGGTGAACCGGGCGGCTTTCAAGCTGCCTTCGCCGAGTTGCTCGGTACAGCATCGGCCCAGCACGACCCGCGGGTGATTTTGGTGAATCAGAACACCAACGGTTCGGTCCGTAATCTGCAGATGTTGGCGAACGGCGAAACCGACTTGGGATTGAGCCTCGCCGATGCCGCCGCCGACGCGGCCAGCCGGACGCCTGAGCTGCGGGCGATCGGACGGGTGTACGCGAACTACGTTCAACTCGCGGTCGCCGCAGACAGTCCGGTTCGAGCGTTCGACGACCTCATCGGCCAGCCGGTAAGCCTGGGCGCGAGTGGATCTGGCACCGAAGCCACGGGCATGCGATTGCTCGATGCTCTCGGACTGACCCCGTCGGATGTGCTGTTGACGCCGGTGTCCTTGACCACCGTTCTCGATTCGTTGGCGGACGGCACGGTCGCTGCCGCTATGTGGGCCGGCGGTGTCCCGACGCCTGCCGCGGTGCCGCGGCCCGGTTATGGCCCACCTTCAGGGATCCGTCTGATCGACCTCGGTGCAGCTGTGGGTCCGTTGCGTAAGAAGTACGGTGCCCTCTACGAACCCGTCTCGCTGGCGCCCGGTTTGTACGGAGCCGACAACACCGAAACGCCGACGATCGGGATACCCAGTCTGCTGGTGACGACGTCCAGGCTTGCCGACAACGTCGCATCGGCGCTTGTCGACATTCTGATCGAGCACGCGGCCGCGTTGATTCCAGCCGGAACCGCGGGTGCTCAGTTTTTGGACAGCCAGTCTCTGATCCAGACCTACGGGGTCCCTATGCATCCGAGCGCCGAGGCCGCCTTCCGACGACACCACGGGTGACCGCAGTGATGGGCGGCCGGTTGACAATTAAATGTATTCAGCGCAAAATGGCCGTACAAATAAGTGCAGCCGGGTCAGACCCGACTCTGACGACTCGGAAGCAGTAATGATGAGCCTCAAGCTGAACGACGAAGAAGCTTTTCTGGTGGAGACCGTTCGAAAGTTCGTTGACCGCGAGGTCAAGCCCACCGTGCAGGAGGTCGAGCACGCGAACGCGTACCCGGAGAAGTGGATCGAGCAGATGAAGCAGATCGGCATCTACGGTCTCGCTGTTCCGGAGGAATACGGCGGGTCCCCGGTGACGATGCCCTGCTACGTCCATGTCACCGAGGAACTTGCACGAGGCTGGATGAGTCTGGCAGGTGCAATGGGCGGGCACACGGTTGTGGCCAAACTGATCACGCTCTACGGAACCGAAACGCAGAAGCAGAAATACCTGCCGAAGATGGCAACGGGAGAGATCCGCGCAACGATGGCCCTCACCGAGCCCAGCGGTGGATCCGACCTGCAGGCAATGTCGACCAACGCCAAGACTGACGGCGACGATTTGGTCATCAACGGCGCCAAGACCTGGATCACCAACGCCCGCCGCTCGGGCGTGATTGCTCTGCTGTGCAAGACCGATCCGTCCGCGACCCCACGTCACAAGGGCATCTCCATCGTGCTCGTCGAGCACGGACCAGGCCTGAACGTATCGCGGGACCTGCCGAAACTGGGATACAAAGGTGTCGAGACATGCGAATTGTCGTTCGACAACTACCGCATCTCAGCCGACGCGATTCTCGGCGGCACACCTGGTGCAGGCTTCGCACAGATGATGAAAGGGCTCGAGACCGGCCGTATTCAGGTGGCCTGCCGTGCACTTGGCGTCGCAGCCGCCGCACTGGAAGACTCCCTTGCCTATGCACAGCAGCGCGAAAGCTTCGGCAAGCCGATCTGGAAGCACCAATCCGTCGGAAACTACCTGGCCAACATGGCAACCAAGCTCACCGCCGCACGTCAGCTGACGCTGCATGCGGCCGAGAAGTTCGACAGTGGAGAACGCTGCGACATGGAAGCGGGCATGGCCAAGCTGTTCGCATCCGAGGTCGCCATGGAAGTCGCACTCGACGCGGTCCGCATCCACGGGGGCTACGGATACTCCACCGAGTACGACGTGGAACGCTACTTCCGCGACGCGCCGTTGATGATCGTCGGCGAGGGCACCAACGAGATTCAGCGCAACGTGATCGCGAGCCAACTCGTTTCACGCGGAAAGCGCTGACCAACGGACAGCGTTAGTATCTGTTGGTCATGACTGCAGCCGAACGTCCGTCTCAGCCCGTCTACCGCACCGTCGCGAACAAGCTCCGAAGCGACATAGCTGCGGGTACGTACAAGAACGGCGTTCGGCTTCCCACCGAATCCGAATTGGCGTCGGAATTCGGTGCGAGCCGACAGACCATTCGCCGAGCATTCCACGACCTGGTCTCCGAAGGCATCGTTCATCGGGTACCCGGCCGTGGAACCTTCGCGACCGAACACAACAGCCGCTACCTTCGGCAACTCGGGTCGATCGAGGACCTGATGAACCTGTCGACGGATACGACGATGGACATCGTGAGTCCGCTTCGGCGGCAGGTGAATATCGAGGCGGCCAGCAGACTGCGTCTCGACACCGACGTGGTGTACGGGGTGACGTTTCGCCGTGTGCACGACAGTGTGCCTTTCGTGCACACTAGGGTGTTTTTGCCGGAGGCTGTTGCCAGGCACGTGCTCGATTCACCCGAGCTGATGGAGGGAGCGTCGAGCACGTCCACCCTGATCGGGTTGCTCGAGCCTCATCTCGATGCGCCGATCGCTCGTGCGGACCAATCGATCACGGTCGCGCCCGCCACGGCCGAGGTTGCAGAAGTAGTGAACTGCGATACCGGGCATGCCATGTTGCGGGTGGATCGTCTGTACTCCAACGACAGAGACGAGCTCTGCGAGCTCGCGCTGAGCTACTTCCTTCCGGAGCATTACACGTACCGCATCACCTTGCGCAGATAGATCGCCGCGTCAAGCCGACGCGGCAATGTCGAACCGGTACGGCTTCTTGACATAACGCCGTTCGCTCTCGGACAGGCCGCCCCAGATGCCGTGACTCTCCTGCGTTAGAACGGCTTCGGCGCGGCACCGCATCAGCACCGGGCAGTCGCCGCATACGCGTTTCGCGAGGAATTCGCGGTGCTCCCGCGACTCAGCCCCTTCTTTCTCGGGTGGGAAGAAGAGATCGGTGTCGTAGCCATTGCACCGCGCGAAGCGTTGCCATGCCATCTCGGGATCGGGGGCGGGGAGTCGTTCACGCCAGGTCGACAGAAGAGAGGGGAACGGCAGCATCGGGTCCTCCGAAGTACGGCGAAACGGGTGATCGCACAGCGAGCACGCGTACAGCCCGCGAAAGTAGTAAAGCATTCGAAGGCGTCCAAATCAAGCCATTGGCCGTACATTTTGTACGAGACCGGCCGAGTCTTGTGTAGTTCCGACAGATGGCTCCGAGCAGGAGGACTGAATGATAACCAAGTCAGGGGCCTCGGCAGACTGTTGCGCTTAGGCTAGTTGTTCTTGACTAGTGTGCGCCCTTTATGACAATGTGGCCGTACATTTGAAAGGTGGACACCATGACAGCCCCATCCTCTTTGCCGCTTGACGGCATCACAGTCGTCAGCATCGAGCAGGCGGTCGCTGCACCGTTTGCGACGCGCCAGCTTGCTGATCTGGGGGCGCGGGTGATCAAGGTGGAGAGGCCCGAAGGCGGTGATTTCGCGCGACGGTACGACGAGTCCGTGAACGGTGAAGCCAGCTACTTCGTGTGGCTCAACAGGTCCAAAGAATCGTTGACACTCGATCTCAAGACCGACGCCGGACGCGACGTGCTCGAGAAACTCCTGGCGACAGCGGACGTATTCGTTCAAAACCTCGCACCTGGAGCAGCGGCGAGAATGAAGCTCGACGCGCAATCGCTCCAACAACGTTTCCCCTCCATAATCCCCTGCGATGTCTCGGGGTACGGGAACACCGGCCCGTGGGCCGACCGTAAGGCGTACGACATGCTCATCCAAGGTGAGACCGGTTTGATGTCGCTGACCGGGCCCGATCCGGTGCCATCGAAGGTGGGGATCTCGATCGCTGACATCTCCGCAGGTATGTACGCCTACAGTGGCATCCTCACAGCGCTCTACACACGCGCGACCACAGGTGTTGCGCGCGCAGTGGAAGTAGCGTTGTTCGAAGCGCTCGGCGAGTGGATGGGTTCGCCTGCCTATTACACTGAATACGGTGGTTTACAACCGAAACGAGTCGGTGCCGAACACGCCACGATTACCCCGTACGGTCCATTTCCTGCTTCGGACGGCACAGTGCTGTTGTCCATTCAGAACGAACGCGAGTGGTTGGGATTCTGCACCGACGTGCTCGGCGATGCGTCGTTGGCGAGCGATCCGCGCTTCGCTCGAAATTCTGCGAGGGTGGCCCATCGCGAAGAGTGCAATGCGCTCATTTCCGCAAAGACCGAGTTGCTGTCGACCGAATCCCTCCTCGAGAAACTCGACAAGGTCGGCATTGCCAACGGCAAACTTGGGGATATCACCGACTTCCTCGAACATCCATCACTTACAGGACGTGGTCGTTGGGGTGAGGTGGATACACCGGGGGGCGCGGTGCGCGCGCTTCTGCCGCCCGCAAACCTGAGCGGTGTGCAGCCCCGGTTCGACCCAGTTCCGGCCTTGGGTGCACATACAGACTCGATACTCGGCGAAATCGGATTCAGCGAACTCGATATCGATGGGTTACGTTCTGCCTCCGCAATCTGAGTTTCCGATCGATTGGTCCGGTGATGAGCAATGGGGAGCAGGTTGGATCCGCCGAACGCTCCATCTGAAGGTTTTTGAATCGCCGAGTCGAGCCCCCATGACCGGACACGGTCGAGCATGTCGGCGCGGTGCAGCGCAGTGGCCAGGCAGGTCGCAGTGGGCAGTGGGCACTGGGCAGTCGAAGGTGCATGCCTTAGACGAACACCAAGGCAGACGCGATCTGGGCAGTGACCAGAACACAGTAGTGGCGTGTTACGGGATGTGCAGATCAACCAACAGGGTGACGCAAGCAGTCGAGGCGGTCCTGATGGTTGATGGACACAAACGATAGCGGTGGCCGATTGAGTCATCAGATGCGACATGCAGCATTTTTACTGGTAACCCTGCATATCAAAACTGGTCGTATTGCTTCGCGCTCGGATGCCGGCGCAGGGGCACCGCCGTCAGCACTCCCTGAAAGCGCCGTGACTGCTTAAGTCGCGTGTTCTAGGGTTCCGAGTTCTCGTGCAGAGTTGGGTAGGCGCTCCAGGCGGTGCCGATGGTGAGGGCGTGGCGTTCGGTCGTGCCGGGGTTGAAGCCGAATTGGTTGGCGACGATCGCGGGCGGGATGGTCCTGAGTAGTTCGCGCATGGCGCTGTTGCGCGCGCCTATGAGGTCAATTCCGTTGTTGCGCAACTGTTTCATCATGGTTTGGGGATTCAGGTGCTGCCCTGGCGATCTTCCGGGGAACAGCCACGGCGATGTGTGGTTGGATGCGGTGTTCATGTGCGGCCGCCGTCTGGTCAGGGCGGTGATCGGTGCCGCGAGTGATGCGGGGATCGAGAGTGGATCGGCGTTGAAATTGATCATGACCTGCCCGTCGTCGGCGGTAGCGATCACGTCGAGGGGGAGTGCTGCGATGCGTGTGACCGGCTGGGCGCATACCAGCAGCAGAACGGCCGCCGCTTGAACCCAAATCGGGGTATCTGGGCGCTGCAGTGTGTCGACGAGCTGCGTGTAGCGGTCGGTGTCGCTGGAGACGGGTGTGCGACGGGACGTGCGGTGAGGGAAAATCAAGTCTGGAGTCATGTGCTGGTGGCGGGTGCACCACCGGACGAACATCATGGCCGAGCTTCGGGTGGTCGGGCCGGTGGCGATCCACGTGTCGATGTCTGCCTGGGTCGCGGATCCGAGTTCCAGGCTGCGGTTGTGGAGCCAGTTGACGAAGTCGATTGCGACGGTGATTTCCTGCTTGGCGCTGAGGATCGCTCCTTCGGGAAGTGGTGCCCGTTCGGCGCGGGTTCGAAGTTTGCGCAGGTGATTCCAGTTTGCGAAGCCGGCGATGGTGTCGCGGGCTTGCCGGATATCCGTGGTGGCGAGTTTGGTGTCGATCCAGCTGGTGAATCGGTCGAGGTTGCGGTCGTAGGCGGGCAGGATGCCGCAGCGGACGAACAGGTCTCGCAGGTGGCGGCCGATCCGCGGGGAGGTGTGGTCAGCGAAGGTGGCATGGGTGATGGGGTAGCGGCGGGTGGTGATGCCGGTGAGGAGGTCGAGCACGTCAGGGTTGCGCAGCCAGATCATGGCGCTGCGTGGGTTTTCCTGGGTGGTCAGCGCCTCGAGCAACGGCTGTAGTTCGGGTGTGATCTCGTCGGCGTCGGGTGCGGTGAACAGATCGGTGAGGTCATCGGTGAGGCAGCAGCGGGCGCAGAGTCCGCGGCGGTGCGGTTCGTCCTGATCCCCGCATCGGGTGCAGGTCAGGCGTGGATCGTCGATGCCTGCGCAGTCGGTGCAGATCGGCTTGCCGCGGGTGTCGAGGCCGGGCAGGAGTCTGTTCGGTAGGGCGCAACAGGGGCAGACGCCGCGGCACCGGGTGGCTCGTTGGTAGCAGCGGCGACAGACGAAGCCTTCCGGCCAACGCACTCGTCGGCGTTGGTTGGTGTCGCCGCACCGGGCGCATAGATATTGCGACGCAATGGTATTGCTGGTGCTTGTCATGACGCGATCCATTCGTAACAGGTGCGGCGAACTTCTACTGCGGCGATCCGGGACGGTGGATGCGGGCGCGTTTGGGTCGCACCGATGGATCGGGAACTGCGGCGATCGCTGGACCGCGTGTGCCGCTGACTGTTCGGCGTGACGGGGTGGCGTCGACGCGGAAGTCGCACAAGTCTTCGGTGGTGCAGTCGAGGACATGGCATAGTGCGCCAAGCAGCGCCAGCGGCAGTCTGTCGGGGGTGTTTCCGAGAAGGCGGTAGAGCTGGGAGGCGGACAGTTCGATCCCGACTTCATGCAGTGGGGTCATCAGGTCCGAGATGTTGTTCATTCCGCGTGCGGCCATGACTTCCCGCAGGCGCCATTGATATCCGATGCGGTACTGCATGATCAGAACTCCTTCTGTTGTTGCGCGGTAGTATTTTTCGCGGCGGTGAGGCGGTCTGCGGCGGACTGTAAGGCCGAGGCGACAATTCGTGTGCGATAGTCGGGGGAGACGAAGGTGTAGATCGATGTGGTGGATGCGTGTTCGTGGCCGACCTGCTCTTGGACGAACCGAGTGTCGTAGCCGGATTCGACTAGCATGCTCACGTAAGACCGGCGCAGCGAGTGGAAGTCCAGTCCTGGATCGGTGAGTCCTGCCTGGTCGCAGAGTGCGGCGAAACTGGTCGAGATGGCTCCGGCGCTGATCCGATCTGATCGTTCGGTGGGGAACAATGCCGCGCTGGTGCGTCCGAAGGCGGGGCGGGCGTGCTCGATCCATTGCTCGAGGCAGTCGATGACCCACGCTGTTTCTGGAACGGTGAGCACTCCGCGGCGTTTGGGTGGTGATCCCTTGCTGGGTTTGCCGTATCGGACGTAGCAGACGCCGAACTGGCCGAATTGCGGAGCCCGTGGGTTCGGGCCGAAGTCGGACAGGTCGAGCATGCGAGTTTCGTTGCGGCGCAGGCCCCATGCATAGGCGACTTTCGTCATGGTCGCAGTCCGGAAAGCGACCATGGGGCCCTTGACGCCGGCGTCTCGGCGCTGTTCGACGAGGTCGTCCGCGGTGTCGCACAGGTCCTGCAGCTCGTCGACTGTGTAGGCGCGTTTGCGTGGATCACGTGCGCCTTCTTGAACGTGACGGGCCGAGTTCGACTCGAAGATGATCTGCACCGGATATGTACCGAATCGGTGTTCGCACTGGGGGATCCACCCATAGGCGGGATCGGTCAGATATGCCATGAACTGCCGGATCGCGCCCTGGTAGCCCAGGACTGTGCTGTGCGCGGCACCGCTGATTCCGCGGAGTTCGGCGACCCAGTCGTCCGCCTGCGTCGCGGTCCACTCCCACGGCCCGTCCACGTCACAGAAGTCTCTAAATCGACGCAGGACCGAGATTCGACTCGCGGTGGTGCCCGGGGAGAGGTTGCGTGCCAACTGTTGCCGCGTCCAGCCAGTCAGCATTGCCTCGAACACCGCTTCGGCTGGTCGCAGTACAGCGACCCCGTCGGCCAGCTGCAACTGCGCCGCGCCAGGCGGTAGCTCACCACGACTCATCGACAGACCCCCCAGTCATTCGCATGATGCGCGAAAGTCTCGCACAATCTGCGAATCACTGCACGTCGTAGCAGGTCACAGCTACTGCCGATCTCGGCCAGATTCAACGCCGCACCCTGCGCGGCCACCAAACAATCCGTCCCTGGCCGAGCTAGTATCGGCATCGCTCCAGGTAGCTGCTTCGAAACTGCGTTCAGGAACGCAGCCATCGGGGTGGGGTTCGAGTTCGCACTTCCTGCGACTCGCGACAGATAGCTTGACATAATCTAAAATATCGGTGAGTTCGATTAGGACGTGCCGGGCATACCGCTGTTTGCGACAGATGCGCTCAGGGCTGGCGACGTTCGTCGAATCGACGCCCTCTGGATGGAGGCGCGACGGAAGTAGCGTCATGATGGAGTTGCGCAATCGATGGGATGTGTTCGGTGTCGGCGGGCGTCCACTGCTGTCCGGCCTCGGACTCGGGTGCGGAACTTTGGCGGCACTCTTTCTCTGAATCGACGCGGTTCCCTCTCTGTGACGTGTCACATCGGATCCGCGCTGTAGTAGCTCGAGGCTTACGGGTGCCGTGGACACTCGACTCCTGAATGGATCTGGCTACTTGAAGGCTGTCATCTCTGGCGCCAAGTTGTGGTGGACTGCTCGCCGCCCGAACTTGCATGGACTATGTCGAATCTGCGAAGACGCTCGACCCCGGAATCGGCTCAACACTTACTCAACACTTTGGCGGCCATCCTTGTGGTTCCAGATACATTGCGATGGACTCTCGATTCCACGAAACCGCAGATCAGAGGGTGTGCATGGATCCACTGCGGTCTGCGGACACCTTCGAGCTACTACCAAGAGGTTAGGGGTTCGAATCCCTTCGGGCGCACAACAGAAGCCCCCGAGCTGCCATCAGCGGCTCGGGGGCTTCTTCGTTCTATTCGTCCCGATCGTTGTTCTGGAACTCGTCGGCGACGTTCGAGACAGCCTCCGCGGGACCGGACTCGTCGTCGTCCCGTGTGTCCGGGTCGCTCTTGGACACGCTCGACTCGGGCAGCCCCTCGTCGGTGTAGCGCTTGGCTTCGTCGATGGCCTCTTGTGCTCGTTCGATCTTGTCCGTCACGGTGTTCCTCCTTCTAGTCCACGTACGTCCGAAGCGGATACCCGAAGGCGCGGTACTTATGTCTCACAGCGGCCACGCGCGTTTGCCGGAATCCCGAACCGGGCACAGTCCAGTCATGAGCGACAACACCAAAGTCACTGTCGAACGCGTCATCGAAGCGCCCGTCGACGCGGTTTTCGACGTCCTGTCCAATCCGGAGCGTCACCCGGCGCTCGACGGCTCCGGCTTCGTCCGCAGCGTCGATCACGCCGATCGGATCAAGGCCGTCGGCGAGAAGTTCACGATGAACATGCAGGGTGACCACATGGGCGGCGAATACCAGACCGACAACCACGTCACCGGTTACGCGAAGGACAAGCTGCTGGCGTGGAAGACCGCTCCTGCCGGAACCGAGCCTCCCGGATGGGAATGGTTGTGGCAGTTGGAGTCTCAGGGACCGAACGAGACATTGGTGCGCCACACCTACGACTGGTCGAACGTGACCGACAAGAAGCTGCTCGAGCAGGTGAAGTTCCCCCTCGTCACGAAGGAGCAGCTGACGGACACCCTCGGGCGACTCGCAGCCGAAGCCACGTCCTGATACGCGCCTACCCGTGCCGCCCTCTGTACTCCGCTTCAGCGCCGGGGTGCAGGGGGACAGCGCCTGTCATGATCAACGACTGGGCGTCGAGAAACTGGCTCCCGATCGCCTGCCGAGGAACCAGAGCCGACGATCGATCGAGCAACAGATCCACCAGGCGCGCGGCCGTCCGGTCGGGAACGCTGGAACGTGCTAGCAGCAGGTTCGGTATCCCGACCGTCGTCACGGCCGCGTGCCGTCCGTAGACGTCGACGGGCACGGGAACAGCCTCGTACGCGGTACCGAACCTGCGCCTCAGATCGGCGACAACAGTGCTCAGGTCGAGCAGTCGAATGTCGATGGGCGGATCCGCGAACGCAGGGGTGGGTAGTCCACCCGCCCACATGACCGCGTCGATCTCGTTGGCGGACAGGGCTCGTGCGGCATCCTGCATCGACAGCTGAATCACCTCGACGGTGCCCGGCGCGGACAGGCCAGCCGCGTCGAGCACTCTCTCCGTCACCAGCGCGGCGCCGGATCCGACGGCCCCGCCACTGACTGTTCTGCCGCGGAGATCGCTCGCCGCGTAGACGGGTGAGTCGTGACGCACGGCGATCTGGAAGTAGTTCTCGTAGACGCAGCCGATGGCTGTGAGGTCGTCGCCTGTGCTCTCGTAGGCGGTATCGGCGAGAGTCATTGCCAGATCGGCACTTCCGGACCGGAGTGCGTCGAGATTGTCGACGGAACCCGCCGTGATGATCGGAACGATTCGTGCCGCGTTCGCTGCGGCGGCAGCGTCGGCGAGAAGGCCGGAGAATTCCCAGAAGAACCCGCCGACTTCTCCGGCGGCGAGACGTAACTCGGGAGACGACCCCGATGAGCATGCTGCGGCGGCTGCAGTCGCCGCCAGAAGCGCCGCCGCCCGCAGAGCTGTTCGGCGATCGAACAGCTCTGCGGGTCGGGACATGGTCTCTACTCTAGGACTGGCTCGCGTACGCCCGACCTTGCTCTCGGTCCAGCACGGTCTCCGACTTGTTGCGCAGCACGAAGATGTACACGAGAAGCGACACGGCGATGACGACCGTCACGTAGACGATGAACCACGGAACGTGCCCGCTGTTCTTGGCGGCCTGGTAGATCAACGGAGCCGTGCCACCGAACGCGGAGTTCGCGAGGGCGTATCCGAGTCCGACACCCAGGGCTCGAATGTGTGACGGGAACAGCTCGGCTTTCACGATCGCGTTGATCGACGTGTAACCGGTCAGGATGACGTAGCCGACGCAGACGAGTGCGAGCGATTCGACGACCGACGTGGCGGTCGGCAGGTAGGTGATCAGCACGTAAGTGTAGACGACGCCACCGATTCCGAAGAACACGAGCAGCGGCTTGCGTCCCACCTTGTCGCTGATGAGTCCGCCGATGGGCTGCAGCAGCATCAGGAAGACGAGACCGAACAGGTTGATCCACGTGCCGGTCATGCCCCGGTCCTCGTACGCGGTCTTGACCATGGCAGGCGCGTTGACGCTGTAGGTGTAGAACGCGATGGTGCCACCGATCGTCACGCCGAAGCAGACCAGAAGCGGACGCCAGTACCGGACGAGCAGTTCCTTCATCGAGCCGGACGACGTGTCCTGCCCGGCCTTGACGGCGTCGAGCTGATCCTTCGTGAGCGACTCGTCCATGCTGCGACGCAGCCAGAACACCACGACCGCTGCGACACCACCGATGAGGAACGCGATTCGCCAACCGAACTCCTCGATCTGGTCGCGATCGAGGAAGACCTGCATCAGCAGCAGCGTCACCTGGGCGAGGACGTGCCCACCGATCAGGGTGACGTACTGGAACGACGAGAAGAATCCGCGGCGCTCACGCGTCGCCGCCTCGGACATGTACGTCGCCGACGCACCGTATTCGCCGCCGGTGGCGAAGCCCTGGACGAGCCTGCACAGGACGAGGATCACCGCGGCCCAGACGCCGATACTCTCACGTCCCGGCGTCAGAGCGATGACCAGCGAGCATGCCGCCATCAGTGAGACGCTGAACGTGAGGGCGGCGCGTCGACCGTTGCGGTCGGCGTAGCGTCCGAAGAACCACGATCCGACGGGGCGCATCAGGAACGTGACCGCGAAGATCGCGTACACGTACACGGTCGAGTTCTTGTCCTCCGAGTCGAAGAACTGGCTTTCGAAGTAGCTCGCGAAGACGGTGTAGACGTAGACGTCGTACCACTCGACGAGGTTGCCCGACGACCCGCGCAGTGTGTTGAACACTGCCCGCCGGGTGGCGGCTGGGGACGAGACCGGCGGGTTCGACGGTGAACCTGCGGTCGGGGTGGCCTGGTTGGCCATGAGGCGTTCCTTCCACGTGATGCGGGTGAGAGGGTGAGTTTCCGGACGAGGCCGCTAACTCAGGTGTCACCACTGTGAACGAAGCCACAGCCTCGAAGGAAATCATTCCGGCTTTCCTAACAGTCCCTTAGGAAAGTACGTCGCCGACCGGAATCTCGAGATGGATTCGCAGTCCCGACGGCTCGTTCACGCTGACCGTCGACGTTCCGCCTGCCCGCTCGACGAGTGCATGCACGATGGCAAGCCCGAGACCTGTTCCCGAGCCGTGCGCGTCGGACGACCGGTAGAAGCGGCGAAACAGCATGGGCAGTTGTGTCTCCGGCACTCCCGGTCCGGTATCGGCCACCCAGATCGAGGTGCGAGAGGTGGTGGAACGGCAGCCGATCTCGACGCGCGCGCCGGCGCCGGCGTACTTCGCCGCGTTGTTCAGCAGCGCGTCGAGGATACGGACCAGGTCGTCCTCGCGGAGCGCGGCCTGGCCTGCCTCGTCGACGACGACGTGTAGGTCCATGCCCGCAGAAGTCATTGTGCTCGAACAGAATTCGGCGCGATCTCTGATCACCGCTGCCGCGTCGCATTCTGCGGGGGAATCGTCGCGGTGTGCCGGCGCTTCCGCCGCGGCGAGTGCGAGAAGGTCCGCGACGATGGAATCGAGACGGTCCACTTCGAGCGTCGTCTTGCGATGGACGTCGGCCGCGGATTCCGGAATCTTCATGCCCAACAGGTCGAGCCGCATTCGCACCGCTGCCAACGGGTTTCGAAGTGCGTGCGCTGTGTCCGCGACGAGTCGACGCTGGGCCGCGGTTGCTGCCTCGACGTCGTCGGCCATGGCGTCGAAGGCCTCGGTCAGTTCGCGGACCTCCGGCGGTCCGAGGTAGTTCCCGGCACGAGATTCGGTGCGGTCACGAGGTAGGTCGAGCTGCGGTGGAAACTGTTCGACGAACTTGTCGCCGAACGAATGGACCCGAGTGGACAGCTGGGTCAACGGCCGAATCACCCAGCGCGACAACGCCGCAGCGATGGCGGTGACGGCGACGAGTACCAGCACTGCTCCCAGCGCGATGACCAGCCAGGCGCGGGCGACGTCCCTGCGTGCGGCGTCGGTGGACGCATCGATGACGACGGCGCCGTCGACCTGTGCACCCACCCCGACCGGGGCCGCGATCAACACCGAGGATCGAGACCACGGGGTCAGACTCGACGGGACGTCTCCTCGTTGATTGCGCAGTGCCCCGGTGATGGCCTCCTGTATCTCGGGGCTGCTCACGTCGAGTCCGGACGACGCACGAACTGCCCCGGTGCGGTCGACGACGGCCGCTCCTTCGTCGTACAGATCGTGGTAACGCTCCACTGCTTCTCGCAGTCGTGGAAGCCCTGAATCACCCTCGCGTGAACTGAGATTGGCGAAGAAGGTCGCCGCCGCGTCGCGGCTCTCGCCGAACCTCTGTGCGCGTTCCTGCCCGACCAGCACTGCGAGAGGCGCGGCAAGTCCGAGGACGACGACCGTCGAGAAGATCACGAGTACCGCAAGAACACGCAGGCGCACGTCAGGTGTCCCAGCGGTAGCCGAACCCGCGGATCGTCACGATAGCGCCAGGGCGTCCGAGCTTGGAACGCAACGCCGTCATGTGAACGTCGAGCGTGCGTGAGATGGCCACGTACGCGTCGCCCCAGATGGAGTCCATCAGTTGTTCCCGGCTGACGGCTTCACCGCGCCGCGTGACGAGGTGCGCCAGGAGTTCGAATTCCTTGTTCGTCAGCGACACCGGCCGGCCGCCGACTTCGACGCCACGTCCCGCGAGATCGACGACGATGTCACCGAGAACCAGCGCGTCGGCATCGGGTTCCGTCGACGCGGCATGCTTGCGCGCTGCGACTTCGAGTCGAGCATGGAGCTCGCCCAGTCGAGCAGGCTTGACGACGTAGTCGTCGGCCCCGCCTCGCAGCGCGCGGACCACCGAGCGCTCGTCGTCGCGCGCGGTCAACACGACGACGGGCACAGCGCTCAGCGTGCGGAGCTTGCGCAAGGTCTCCAGCCCGTCCATGTCCGGGAGTCCGAGGTCGAGCAGTACGAGATCGACGGTGCGGTATCCGAGGAGCAGGTCCGCGCCGCGCCGCATCCGGGTCGGTGTGTGGCCGACTTCTCGCAGGGCATCGACCAGCGCGTCACCTACGCCGTCGTCGTCTTCCACCACCGCGATTCGCATCGGTTTCAAACTAGCTCACGCCGGACCCGCACCGATGCAGACGTAAACGCGCAACTCGACTGCGACGTGAATGGACGGCGACCGGTTGCCGTGAAACGTCACCGAGAGGACAGTGACGACATGCTCCCTGTTCTCGATCTGTCGACCGCCGATACCGACCCCGATGCGTTTCGTGTCTCGCTCCGCGAGGCAGCGCATGAGTCGGGATTCTTCTATCTCATCGGCCATGGCGTAGGCACCGACCGCATTCAGGAGGTGCTCGGACTGGCACGTGAGTTCTTCGCACTGCCGCAGGAAGCGAAAGACGAGATAAGTCAGCTGAAAAGCCCTCAGTTCAGGGGGTACTCGAGGTTGGGCGGTGAGTTGACCAACGGCCGCGTCGACTGGCGTGAACAGATCGACATCGGACCCGAACGAGACGTCGTCGTCGACGCGAAGGGCTACTGGAATCTGCAGGGCCCGAACCTGTGGCCGTCGGCGCTTCCGCGATTCCAGGCGGCGTTCGACGCGTGGAACGACACGCTGTCCGACGTCGGGCTCAGGCTCCTGCGTCACTGGGCGGTGTCACTCGGTGCCGAGGAAGGGCATTTCGACGACGCTTTCGCCGATCTACCGGCGACATTGCTGAAAGTCGTTCGCTACGAAGGCGCTTCGGACACGTCCCAGGGCGTCGGCGCACACAAGGATTCGGGCGTGCTGACGCTGTTGCTGGTCGAGCCCCGATCCGAGGGTCTGCAGGTCGAGCTCGCACCGGGCGAATGGGTCGACGTGCCGCCGGTCGACGGCGCGTTCATCGTCAACATCGGCGAACTGCTCGAGGTGGCGACCAACGGCTACCTCCGCGCTACGCAGCACCGCGTTCGCGCGCCCCGTCCGGGTACGGACCGTCTGTCGATCCCGTACTTCCTGAACCCGACGCTCGACGCGAAGATCGAGATCATCGAGCTCCCGTCGGACCTGGCAGCGCACTCGCGCGGCGTCGAGGCCGACCCGGACAATCCGATCTACGACACGTACGGCGAGAACGCGTGGAAATCGCGAACCAGGGCGCACCCCGATGTCGCGAGGCTGCACCACGGGATCGAACCCGCAGGTGCACCGTCGTCGTACTGAACGCGCGCCACCGTGGCCGACGGGAAGCGACTCACCTCACGGTTCGTGACGACGCCGTGACTCGAACAAGCGGGTCATCCCCATCGCCGTCGTGATCGCACCGAGCACGAGGACGAGGGCACCGGCGACGACGTTGGACCAGATCATTCCGGGTGTCGTCGACACGTCCGAGATGACCCAGGGGGAGACGATGAGCCAGATCCCGAGTATCGGCACGACGAACGACATTCCGTGTGTGCGTCCGTAAGCAGCGCCGAAAGCCAAGGCCAGGACGGCAACCGTCAGCCCGCACATCAGGTTCGACAGCGTGAGGTTGTTGGCGCCGGCTACGGAAGGAATCAGCGCACCTGCATTGTTGAATCCACCGAATCCGACGATCCAGGGCGAGGCTGCCGCGTACAACCCGGACAGCATCAACAGGCCGTCGGTCACCTGTCCTGTCGGCCGTCCGAATGCTTCGTCGTAGTGATCGCGCAGCGCCGCGATATCGGGATGGTTGTGCATGGATAGATTCGCCGATGTCGACATGGATCTCATCTCCTCGAGGGGGTGGAGGGTCGATCGACGTGGGTCGGCCCACACGTGTATCACGTACCGTTCAAGCCAACTCCCACAACGAGATTCGGGCTAGGGTCGAAGGTCCCGCCGGTCAGGGGAGGGGCGCCCACCATCGCAACGTCGTTCCGCCCGACTCGCTCGCCGGACCGATCGTCATGTCACCGCCGCATTCCTCGGCGCGGCGTCGTAAATTCCTCAGTCCGCTCGCGGACACGCTGTCGGGAATGCCGCGCCCGTCGTCGGTCACGTCGATAGTCAAATCGTCGCCGACCGTGATGGTGACGACGATCGTCTTGGCGTTCGCGTGTCGGACGCAGTTGCTGATCGCCTCACGGAGGACAGCCAGTGCATTGGCGGCGAGAGACGCGCCCACGACCGACAACGGGCCGCTGACCCGTACCGTGGTTCGTAAGCCGGAGTCGTCGACCATCTCGTCGATTACCTCGTTGATCTGGCGTCGAAGTACGTCGGCGCCGTGATCGACCGATTGAAGATCGAAAATCGCAGACCTGATGTCCTGCACCGTGTCCTGCAGATCGTCGATCGTGGTGGCGAGGCGGCTCTTGATTTCCGGCGAGGATGCACGCTGCGCCGTGCTCTGCAACGAAAGGCCGGCGGCGAAAATGCGTTGGATGACGTGATCGTGCAGTTCTCTCGCAATTCGTTCGCGGTCCGAGAGGACGTCGAATTCTCGCAGGCGCCGTGCCGAGTCCGCGGCCTGGACTGTCAACGCGGCTTGATCACCGAATGCGGTGATCAACTCCAGTTGCATATCGGTGAAGGGCTCCGCGTCCTGCCTGCGTAACACCACCAGAACGCCTGTCACGCGATCACGTGCCCGAAGGGGAGATATGAGGGCGGGACCGTACTTCTCCGGAACGCCCGCGGTCACATCATACTCGAGCTGCTCGGTGCGAACGGGCCGTCCCGAACTGAAGGACGCCCCGGACGACGAGCCGTGAACGGGAATAACGGTACCCAACACGTCTTCGTCGAACGTCGGTGATCGCCCCGACGCGACACGCACGATCAGCTCTGTCGTGTCTTCCGGGGCGGCATCCGAATTCGCCGGCACGGCAATGAATGCCACATCTCCCGATGTCAGATCACACGCCTTGTTCGCCACGGACTGCAGTACGATGTCCGGGTCGGTGCCCTCGAGCAATTCGGTGGCTATGTCACGCGTCGCCTCGATCCAGGATTGCCGCGTGCGTGCTTCCTCGTACAGCCGCGCATTCTCGATTGCGGTTCCGGCTGCGGACGCCAGTGCCAGTAGCACGGACTCGTCGTCATCGGTGAATTCCTGTCCGTCGTGCTTCTCCGTCAGATACAAATTGCCGAAGATTTCGTCCCGAGTTCGAATGGGAACGCCGAGGAAGGTTCTCATGGGCGGATGGTGAGCTGGGAACCCGATGGAAGACGAATGTGCCGACAGATCGCGCAGACGAAGCGGCTTCGGATCGTCGATCAGCAGCCCGAGTACGCCACCGCCGGTGGGTAGAGGTCCGATCTCGGCCGCCGTTTTTTCGTCGATGCCGTCGAAGATGAAGGAACGAAGATCGTGATTCTCACCGCGAACTCCGAGTGCGCCATATTTCGCGTCGACCAATTCGATTGCCGACTTCACGATCGCACGCAACGTTGCATCGAGATCGAGGCTCGAGGAAATGGCCAGCATGGACCGAAGCATACCGTCGAACTGCTCGCGCGCCTGCGTGATCTTGCCGATGTGGTCACCGAGTTCGCCCAGAAGTTCATGTAGACGCATCTGCGAGAGCGTGTCTTGCAGATCTTGTGCAACCGCCCGCCTGTCGGCACCCCCTGTACCCGCCATTTCTTCAGTATGCGCGTGAAGAATGACGGGCGGAACGGGGTCGGAAACAATTCTGAAAGGTCAGTCGTACATTTTCGACGCGTAGACTGCTGCCTGCGTCCTTCTCTCCATTCCGAGTTTGGCAAGGAGTCGTGAAACATAATTCTTGACAGTTTTCTCCGCCAGGAACATACGCTCGGCAATTTGACGATTGGTCAAGCCTTCACCGAGCAGTCCCAGCAGAGTCCGTTCGCGGTCGGTCAGGTCTGCCAGCGGCCCCTGCTGCTCGTCGTTCGAACGCAGCTTTTCCATCAAGACTGCGGCGGCTCTGTTGTCGAGTAGCGACTTGCCCATTCCGACGTCCTTGATCGCCGACGTCAGGTCCATCCCTTTGATGTCCTTGACGATGTATCCCTTGGCGCCGGCGAGTATCGCGTCGAGCATCGCCTGGTCCTCGGTGAACGACGTCAACATCAGACAGTTCAGATCCGGCATCGTCGACATCAGCTCGCGGCACAGCTCGACGCCGTTGCCGTCGGGCAATTGAACGTCGAGTACGGCGACATCGGGGCGTAACGCAGGGATGCGGGCGAGGGCGTTACTCATCGAACCGGCCTCACCGGTGACGGTCAGCTCCGGGTCCGAATCGATGAGGTCGATGAGGCCACGACGAACGATCTCATGATCGTCGACGAGGAATACAGTGATCACGGCTGCTCCTGAAGATTCACCTGTGGAGGAAAGCATACTGACGTACTCGGCGGTGCACGCTGGAACAAGTCCCCGAAATCGATGACGATGGCCCCTGTCGAGGTGTGCGGGCCGCGTCGACAGTGGAGAAGTCGGCGGCGCCTCGTCGCGCCGACTCGGCTGTTCGTGTCGATTCAGGGAGGCCGCCAGTGAACGTCGGACCCGATGCGGCCGTGGTCGCGATGCTCGTCGAACTCGCGTGCCGCGCACCCTCGGTACACAACAGTCAGCCATGGACGTGGAAGTACTCGAACGGGTGCCTCGATCTCTACTCCGACCGAACCAGATTGTTGGACGTGATCGATCCCATGGGTCGGCAGATGCTGATCAGTTGCGGTGCGGCGCTGGATCATCTGCAGAAGGCCGCCGAAGCATCGAGGTGGACGACGGAGATCGAGACGTTCCCGACGCCCGGTGGTTCGCGTCATCTCGCGCGGATTCGCTTCGTGCCGGGCGCTCGACCTCGTTCGCACGAGTTCGACCTCTTGACGGCGATCAACCGGCGCTACACGGACCGTCGACCGTTCGGCGCGGTGCGTCGGGATCTGGTCGTCGGCGCGGAGATGCGTCGCGCAGCCGACGTCAACCAGACGATTCTGACCGCGTTGACCGACGGTGCGAGGCAGGTTCTCGAAGGGGCGTCCAAGACCAGCGCGAACACGAGGAAGTACGACGCGACGTATCAGGCCGAACTGAAGTGGTGGTCCGGTCACTCGTTCGATGTGGACGGTGTTCCGCCCCATGCGCTTTCGGACCGTGCGACGGCGACCGCCGTGCGGATGGGCCGCGACTTCCCGGTTCGCGACGGCGGTGACCAGGTCCCGCCCGAGGACGCGTCGACCGTCTTGTTGATGGCGACCAGGGGCGACGAACCCCTCGATTGGCTGCGGTGCGGACGAGCTCTGTCCGCGGTGCTTCTCGAGGCGACCGTGCGTGGATTCGCGACGTGCTCCCTCACGCATCTGACGGAACAATCCAGCAGTAGAGCGATCGTTGCGTCGCTCGCGCCGCACGGCGGAATTCCGCAGGTCCTCGTTCGCATCGGCACTCCTACGGCGGGAACACCTGCAATTCGTACGCCGCGACAGAAGGTGTCGTCGGTTCTGTCGATCGAGGGGCCCCGTCAGCGGGTGTCCCGTACGACTCACCGTTAGTGGGCGTGGTGCAGGGAGGCGACAGGGACGACGATCGTGGGCGCCGAAGAATGATGCAACACAGCGCGACTCGTGGATCCGGTGAAGACGGAGGCCATGGCGCCCCGGCTCGGTGAGCCGACGACGATCGATTGCGCGTGCCCCGATTCCTCGATGATGGCATGCGGCGCCTTGTCCGTGACGACGGCGGGCGATACCGGGACCGACGGGTAGCGTTCCGACCACGGCGCCGTGACCTCGGTGAGCCACGACTCCACCGGCGGACCGGGATCCAGGCGATATTCGGTGTCGGCACGCGCATGGACGACCCTCAGGCCGACGCCGCCGCGCGACGCCTGATCGAACGCGACCGCCAGGATCGCGTCGTTGTTCACCGAGATGTCCAGGCCCACCACCACGGGGAGGTTCGCCGAGTCGGGTTTCGTCTGCCGATACCCCTCCGGAACGCGAACGACAGGGCAGTGTGCATGTGCGGCAACGTGATCGCACACGGAACCGAGTACGCCGCGGGCGAGGCTGCCGGCACCCCTCGAGCTGGCCGCCTTCGACCCGACGACGACCATCCACGCGTCGCGCGCGTAGTCGGTCAGAACGTCCGCAGGACGTCCTGCGGCGAGGACTTTCTCGATCGAAAGCGACTCGCCTGCAACGCTCTCCGCGGCGATACGACTTCGTTCCAGAGTGGAACGTGCGCGGGATCGTGCGCTCGCCACACGGCCGCCGCGCAAGTTGATCGCATCGGAGAACGAAACTTCGATTCCCGGGTCGGCGTGTACCAACACCAGCGTGCCTGCACGCGACGCCGAGTCCGCTGCAGCCCACCGCACTGCACCGAGACTCGCCGGAGAATCGTCGACACCGACAACAGTCGCGTTCTCTTCCGCGGCGCTCCCGTGTGTCATGGATTCATCCTGAGGCCACGCTCGCCCGGCGCGATAGGGACTTCCGACCCACCGTTCGGGACGTTCCGCCCATCGAGCTTTTCCGAACCGACCATTTCCGCCCGAAATTTCATTATGATCGAGCCGCTCGGTACCGGCGTGAGATTCGGTAAGGGGAAGCCATGCGGGGTCGTTCGAAATGGATCGTGTCGGCAGTGTCGCTCGTCCTTGTCGCCGCGACGGGGTGCAGCTCGTCGTCGGAATCCGGTGACAGCGGCGGCAATTCGACGTCCGAATCCTCGACCACCGAGTCCTCGACGGCGGAAGCCGAGCCGTCCTACGTCGCACAAGTCCAGGCGACTATCGACAAGGCAATGACCGACAACGTCATCCCCGGCGCCGTCGTGACCATCGAGTCGCCGACGCAAGGAAATTGGACGGGCACCTTCGGAACACAGGTCATCGGTGAAGATCGCCCGATGACGGCCGACGAGTACTTCCGGTTCGGAAGCAACACCAAGACCATGACGTCGACGGTCATTCTTCAACTCGCGCAGGAGGGAAAACTCGCACTCGACGACCCCATTGCCAAGTACGTGGAGAACGTCCCGAACGGTGACCGCATCACCATCGCGCAGTTGTCCGAGATGCGTAGCGGACTGTACAGCTACAGTTTCGATCCCGCGTTCAACGCGACGCTCGACAACGATCCGCAGAAAGCGTGGACGCCGGAAGAGCTGCTCGCGATCGCGTACTCGCATCCGGTGAACTTCGAACCGGGTGCCGAGTTCGAATACAGCAACACCAATATCGTCCTTCTCGGTCTCGTCATCGAGAAGCTGACCGACATGACGGCTGCAGAAGCGTTGCAGCAGAGGGTCTTCGAACCACTCGGCATGAGTCACACGTCTCTTCCCGTCGCCACGGATTCGTCGATACCCGATCCGCACCCGCAGGGCTATTCGTTCGGCACCAACGTGTCCACGATCGACACGTTCGAGCTGCCCGAACCACAGCGAACGGAAGCTCTGGAGGGAACACTGAAACCGAACGACGAGACGGACATGAACCCGTCGTGGACCTGGACGGCGGGCGGCGCGATCTCCACGGTCGGCGACATGGTCACGTACACCAAGGCTCTCGTCGACGGCGGTCTGCTGAACGACGACATGCAGAAGACGAGGCTGGACAGCATTCAGCCCATCGAGCCGCAAGCCCCGGAAACCGCCGGATACGGATTGGGCATCGCGAGATTCGGCCCTGCGCTGCTCGGCCACGACGGACAGATTCCAGGTTTCATGACGGTCGCCGTCAACGACCCGAACTCGGATCTGACCATCGTCATCGCAACCAACCTCGCCACCGTCCCGACGGGGGAGGGGTCGGCTCTCGTGTTGCTGAAAGCGATCATCCCGACGTTCTACGGTGCGGGAGCAGGCACCGGCGGCAACCCGGCGAGCGTTCCCGAGCGCACGGACGAGCAGACGCCCTCGTCCAGCACCGAAGCGCCGAGCACGTCACCGTCGACCCCGGCAGCGCCGACGCCTACTCCGTGACCTCGTCGCCGATCGGCATGCGGCCCACGCCCCAGCTGCGTTCGATGTAGCCGACGACGGACTCGATGTCGGCTGCGGGAACACTGTCGGGCTCGCCGTTCTCGAGCGGATCGGTGTGGAAGATGTAGAGCCGAGAGGCGAACTGTTCGAACGGAAGTGAGCCTTCGCCGGGTCGCTCGCCGTTCCCGGCCGTTCCGACCACGACGCCGTCGCCCCAATCCTGGCCGCTGTCGTTGTTGGGATTGAAGAAGTAGACACGCATGACGGCGTCGGGATCGAGTGCGACGCGCAGGATCGTGATGGCATGCCAGCCGACGTAGCGCCCCGCGGTGTCGGTGACTGCGACACCGGCCGGCTGTGGGTGGATCAGGCGCTGCCCGCCGTTGTAGTCCAGGTGGTACGACGCGTAGAACCGGCGCAGGAAATCCTCGACGTCGATCAGATTGCCGGTCGCCACGTCCACGTCGATGTGGAAACCGCGCGCCGACCACCACCCGTGGAACTCGGGATTGATCCAACGATGAGGGTCGCCCGGTCGGTCCGCGCACCGTCGGCCCATCTCCGCATAGATCCGGTCCAGGTGAGGCACCAACAGTTGGGACACGGGGTCGAGGTCGACCGGTGACGTCGTCGCGACTCCGCTTTCACTGTCCTTGGACGAGAGCGGTCGGCCCTCGAAATGCATGACGATCTCGTCGTCGCGTGCAGCCCAGACGACCATCTGCAGCAGGTAGTCGGGGTCGTTGTACGCCCACATCGACAGGGCGCGTGCCGACTGGCACGTCGGATTGTCACCCTGACCGATGCCGAGCGGCTGGCCCAGCATCGACAGCAACCCGCCCAGCAGCCGTGACTCCGGCTCCGGCGTCGGGCCGAAGACGTCGACGAGACGCTGTCGAACGTCGGGCGCGAGTTTCAATGCCAGCTGACGCCACAGCGACGGGACGACCGGCGGCGCGTGGAGGATGCCGCGGTCGAGCATCAGTGCGATTCCGTAGAGGCATTGCGCAGTCTCGGGGTGGACGGCCTCGCCGACGAGTGCGTGGATCAGGTCCTGATATCGCTGCAGGCAGGTTCGACCGGTCTCCGAGACGCCGAGGGCCTCGGCGAGAAGATACGGATTGTGTTCGATCAGAAAGCGCGTCAGCGTCGCGTGGTATGGCGACACGAGACCCGTGTCGTGCATTGCTCGTGCGAATCCGCGCGCCTCGAATTCGAGGCCTTCGGTGTCCATCGCGCCCAGACGGGAGCGGTAGACGTCGACGCCCGGATCCTCGCGGCACGCCTCGGTCGGGCCGAACAGAGCCGAGATCAATCGGTCTAGTCCCTGGCCCGCTGCGTTCAGTTCGACGTCGGGATCCTCGCGGTACACCGCGATCCGAGTGACCATCGCCTTGACGTGATCGACCTGAATAGGCCTCTGACGCAACATGCGCCAGATCTCCTCGGTGAGCTCACCCAGCACACTCTCGTAGCCGATCTGGTCTGCCACGTACCCGAACAGGTCGCGAATCAGATGTGCGACGCGTCCGAGCCGGACTCGCTCTGCCTCGGACGGCGGCGAGAACAGCACATCGAGATTCATCGCAAGTATCTGCGACAGAAAGCGTTTCGCGTCCTCGGCCGTGATCGCAGGATGCTCGTAGTCGCCGGCGGCGATGGCGACCAAGCGAAGTTCGCTGGCCGCTTCCAGGACCACCGTGTCGACGACGCCACTGCGCAGACTCGGTCCGACGTATGCGGGAACCAGGATGTCGGGCTGCGCCCAGTCCGTTCCGAGGAACAGCCCGGCGTCCTCGAGTCCGGCGGCACGCTCGCGCACCGCGGCGCACCCACCCGGCTGCGTCAGGACCCGGTGCAGTGCGTCGAGGACCCGGCGCACCTTCGTGGCCTTGGAGAAATCGGGCGCGGCTGCCATCGCCTCGGTCGCGTGATCGAGTTGAGCGACGCGCGACAGCAATGCCTGGTCGACGGGGGGATCCATCGTCTGCGATGGACCTTGCTCGGCGTTCCCGAAATCCTGCCTCACACGTAGAAGTCCAGTTCTTCCTGATGTTTCAGTAGGTCACGCATCCGGTACGGGTCGTCGCCGAAGAAGTACAGCAGACCCCAGTGCGTGCCGAAGGCCGTCCGCTTGGTGACGGTCTCCTCGACCGGCGCCGACAGATCGTTCGTCTCGTAGTAGTCGTGTTCGGCTGTCTCCGTGGGGATTTCCAGCTGACTGACGACGCGTCTACGCGGATAGACACCGAAACATCCGGCATGACCCGTCGCGTCGACGACCTCTTTCGGGAAGAAGGCGTCGATCTCCTCCTCGGTGGTCTTCGGGTCGAACGCCAGCGCGAGGCCCTGGTAGGCGTTGAATCCGTACGCCCGCTCGAGGAGTTCGAAAACCTTGAAACCCGGTGGTCGATAGGCAACTTCACCGAAGTACATCTCGCCGTCGCTCGTGACGAAGTACTCGGGATGGATGAATCCGAACTCGATGTCGAATGTCTTGATGAGCTTTTCGATCTGAGCGGTGATCTGCGGCCGGTACTGCTCGAGCTCCGGTGTCGCAGGTACGAACACCGAGTAACCGAGCGTCACGTACTCGGAGATGTTGAGGAACTTGATCTTTCCGTCGTGGATCCACGCTTCCACCGCGAACTCCCACCCGTCGAGGTGGGATTCCATCAGCACCGGAAACTCCTCGTCCGGGATCGCGTCGACGTCGTCGGGCGTCCTGACGACGCGGTGCCCGAGGCACCCTGCCTTGTCGAATGCCTTCAAGTGAATGGGGTCGTTGGGGTCGCCGTCGAGTTTGAGCAGTGTCTGGTTGACCCGTCGGAGGAATCGAATGACGTCCTCGCGGTCGTGCGCTTCCTCGAAGATGCCGACGCGAATGCCGCCCAGCTGAGCGCGGCGCTTCATCAGCGACTTGTCGCGCAACAACATGGCCTGGCCGAACAATCGGGGATTGCCGAGGAGCACGGAGTTGATCGCACCGGCCCATTCGACGGTCTCCTCGTACAGCGGGATCGCGACGTCGACTCCCTTGTCCTGCAGCGTCTCGGCGATCTCCAGAGAACGGTCGTTGAGCCGCTCGAAGTTCCACGGAATGTACGGGATGTCGTGTTCGGTGCAGTATTCCTCGGCCCATTCTGGGGCGACGACGACGTATCGCCGGTCGAAGGCATCGAGCGCCTCGACCGCAGCAAGACTCCAGCCCAGTAGTGCGACGTAGCCCTTCTCCGGATTCTTCTCCAGGCGGGTGGGCTGCGGCATACGAGGTCCTTTCCATCGGCGAAATCGAGTCAGGTCAGTCCGACCCACCGTACATAGCGGTGCGCGTCGTGCCGAGAGCCCTATGCTGTGTCGATGCCGAGAACGAGCGCGGGACTGTTGCCGTTCCGGCGGCGTGGCGACGTCGTCGAGGTCCTGATAGCGCATCCCGGTGGGCCGTTCTGGGCACGCAAGGACGCCGGGGCGTGGTCGGTCGTCAAAGGTGAGTACACGGACGAGGAACCGCTGGTCGCAGCGAAGCGGGAGTTCGTCGAGGAAACCGGTCTCGCGGTGCCCGTCGGCGAGTTCGTGTTGTTGCCCGAGGTGCGGCAGCGGGGCGGAAAGGTGGTGACGGTCTTCGCGATCGAAGCGGACATCGACGTCACCGATGCGGCGAGCAACACCTTCGAGATGGAGTGGCCACCGAAGTCGGGGAAGATGCAGTCGTTTCCCGAGATCGACCGCATCGAGTGGTTCGCGCTCGCGGACGCACGAGTCAAGCTGCTCGCCGCGCAGACTGTCCTGCTCGACGTGCGCTTCCCACCCGTGCGCGGATAGTTGCAACCGGCTCAAACTATCCGCGCACGGGTGCGGAGCGCCTTGACGAGGCGCGCTCGACCGTGCGAACCTGAGCGCACAGTCCGACCGAGCGATCGCTCGGTGCGTAACGAGCCCGAGGAGCACATTCGTGTCCATCGATCTGACGTACTCGCCCGAAGTCCAGACATTGATCGACAAGACACGAACCTTCGTGCGCGGCGAAGTGCTGCCCATCGAGGACAAGTTCTTCGGAAACATCGCCGACGCAGGCGGCGACGAGCTGCGCGTCCAGATGCAGCAGGCAGCGAAGGACGCCGGCGTGTTCGCCCCGCACGCGCCCGTCGAGTACGGCGGCGCCGGGCTGAACATGAGCGATCGAGCACCGCTCTTCGAGGAGGGCGGGTACTCGCTGTTCGGTCCCGTCGCGCTGAACATCGGCGCCCCGGACGAGGGCAACGTCCACATGCTCGCGCACATCGCCTCGGCCGCACAGAAGGAGCAGTTCCTCGCACCGCTCGCGGCGGGTGACATGCGCTCGGCCTTCGCCATGACAGAGCCAGCCCCGGGTGCGGGATCGGACCCGTCCGCGCTCACGACCGCTGCAGTCAAGGTCGACGGCGGCTGGAAGATCGACGGCCACAAGTGGTTCATCACCGGTGCCGACGGCGCCGGCTTCTTCATCATCATGGCCCGGACCGCGGGCAAGCCCGGTGATCGCGGCGGTGCGACGATGTTCCTCGCGCCCGCGGACACCGAGGGCATCAAGGTCGGCCGCCATATCGGCACCCTCGACAAGGCCATGATCGGTGGCCATTGCGAGGTGTACTTCGACAACGTCTTCGTGCCGGACGAGAACGTTCTCGGCGCCGTCGACGAGGGGTTCGCCTACGCGCAGGTGCGTCTCGGCCCGGCGCGCATGACGCACGTGATGCGGTGGCTCGGTGCGTCGCGTCGAGCGCACGACATCGCCGTCGCGCACGTCGCGCAGCGCGAGGGGTTCGGATCCAAGCTCGGTGACCTCGGCATGATCCAGAAGATGGTGGCCGACAACGAGATCGACATCGCCGCCACGCGCGCACTGTTGGTCCAGGCGTGCTTCGCGCTCGACCAGGGCTCGCATGCGGGCAACGAGACGTCCATCGCGAAAACGTTCGCAGCAGAGGCGATCTTCCGCATCGTCGACCGCAGCATTCAGATGTGCGGTGGACTCGGCGTGTCCGACGACCTTCCGCTCGCGCGTCTGTCGCGCGAAGTGCGTCCGTTCCGCGTGTACGACGGCCCGTCCGAGGTTCATCGTTGGGCCATCGCCAAGCGCGTCGTCGGTGCCGCCAAGAAGGCTGCGCGATGACCGAGCTTCCCGGAATGGACGTTCCGGCCCTGACGAAGTTCCTGATCGACAACGGAATTCAGCTCGTCGGTGACCTGCAGGTCGAGTTGATCAGCGGTGGCCGATCGAACCTGACGTTCAAGGCGTTCGACGAGAAATCCGCGTGGGTCGTTCGTCGACCGCCGACGAGTGGTCTGACACCGTCGGCGCACGACATGGCCCGTGAGTGGTCCGTCATGAGTGGCCTGCAGACGACCGATGTGCCGGTTCCTGTCACCGTCGCGTTCGACCCCGAAGGCACGGCACTCGGTGCGCCGACGACCGTCGTCGAATTCGACCCGGGCCGCGTGATCCGAACGCGGGAGGACCTCGAAAGCCTGTCCGACGACGAGATCGCATCCAACACATCCGAACTCGTCCGTGTCCTCGCCTCGTTGCATCGCGTCGACTACGCGTCGGTCGGTCTCGGGAGCTTCGGCAAGCCCGACGGTTTCGTGGCCCGACAGGTCAAGACCTGGGCGCGCCAGTGGGAGCAGGTCAAGACCAGGGACCTTCCCGACGTCGAGAAGCTGCGGGACAAACTGCAGGCTGCAGTCCCGGAAAGTCGAGCCGCGTCGATCGTGCACGGTGATTACCGGGTCGACAACGTCATCCTCGAGGCCGGCGATCCGGGTTCGGTTGCGGCCGTTGTCGACTGGGAGCTGTCGACGCTGGGTGATCCGCTCACCGACGTCGCGCTGATGTGTGTGTATCGACAGCCGTTCTTCGACGCGTTGCTCGGCTCGGGCGCGGCGTGGACGAGCGACAGGTACCCGTCGGCAGATGCACTCGCCGAGATGTACAGCCGCGAAGCCGACGCCGCGTTGTCCGACTGGAACTTCTACATCGCGCTCGCCAACTTCAAGCTCGGTGTCATCGGTGAGGGCATCTCGCACCGCGCGCGGGCGGGGTCGGATGCAGGATCGGGTGCCGAGCGTGCAGCCGAGGCGACGCACGAGTTCATGGCCGCGGGCCTACGAGCGATGGAGGGTAAGCAATGAAAACCGCACTGGTGACGGGTGGTTCGCGCGGAATCGGTCTCGGAATCGCGACGCGTCTCGCCGAACTCGGGTACGGACTGACCATCTCTGCGCGCAACGAGGGCACTCTGGAAGCATCGGCGAAAAGCCTCGTTGCTGCGGGCGCACCCGATGTCGCCACCGTCGCAGTCGATCTCGCCGATCGCGATGCGGCCGACACGATCGTGGACGCGCACAAGTCGCGCTTCGGGTCGATGAACGCCCTCGTGTTGAACGCGGGCGTCGGAACGGCAGGTTCGATCGCCGACTACCCGATGCGCCGATTCGACAAGACACTCGACGTCAACTTCCGCGCCCCCTTCCAGATCCTGCAGACGTCGATGCCGCTTCTACGGCAAGTCGCGCAGGAGGACCGGGAGCGAGGCGCGAAAGTCGTTGCGCTGGCGTCGCTTGCGGGCGTCTACTCCGAAGCCGGGCTCGCGGTCTACGGTGCGACGAAGGCGGCCATGCTGTCGCTCGTCGACACCCTCAACGCCGAGGAGAGTGGCAACGGCATCACTGGAACTGCCATCGCACCCGGATACGTCGACACCGACATGAGCGACTGGACCAAGGACAAGATCCCGGCCGAGTCCATGATTCGCGTCGGCGACATCGTGGAACTGGCCACCAGTGTGCTGAACCTGTCCTCGCGCGCAGTGGTACCGCGCATCGTCGTCACGAGGGCAGGGGCTGGGTTGGGGGCCTAGGACTTCCGGCATCGATGGCCCGTGGCAGCTGTCCATCGGCTGCCGAGGACCACCGATGCTGCCGGAGAATCCTCTACCACTCCGCAATCGCAGGCACGACGCGCTTGCCGAGGATCTCGAGCGGCGTGATGGTCGAAACCTGCGGCACCCACCCGTGCACATGGGTGATGCCGAGCTTCGCGAGTCCCTCCAGCTGGCCGAGCAGCTCGTCGACCTTCTCGCCGTCGGCACCCGGGTCGAGGGGGAACATGACGGTCTTCTCGATGGCGTCGTAGTCGGTGCCGACGGCGTCGCAGTGCCCCTTCAGGACCTCGAGCTTGTGCGCGACCTCGGGACCGCCGAACAGGTTGCACGCCTGGGCGTACTGCGCGACGAGCCGAAGTGTCTTCTTCTCGCCGCCGCCACCGATCAGGATCGGTGGGTGCGGACGACGCAGCGGCCGCGGCACGTTCATCGTGCGGCCGAGTGTGTAGTGCTTGCCTTCGAACGGGCCGTCGTCGTCGCTCCACATCTGCAGGCAGATCCGCAGCGTCTCCTCGAGTCGCTCGAACCGTTCGGCCGTCGGCGGGAAGTGGAGGCCGAGGCCGACGCTCTCGTCCTCGTTCCACGCCGCGCCTATGCCCAGGTAGGCCCGACCCTTCGACAGGACGTCGAGAGTCGTGACGGCTTTGGCGAGCAGGCCGGGCTCGCGGTAGACGGTTGCGGTGACCCAGGCCAGCAGATCGACCTTCGTGGTGACGGCCGCGAGGTATCCGAGGGTGGTGTACGCCTCCAGCATGTCGGTATCGATCGGTCCCACGGGCTCGATCTGCCAGAGATGGTCCATGACGCTGATCTTTGCGAACCCCACGTCCTCGGCGGTGGTGGCGATGCGGGACAGGTCGTCGGCAAGTGCGGGCGGGCCACCCGGAAAGGTGAAATCGGCGATGTGCAGTCCAAGTTCCATACCTTCACGGTAAGGGCGCTGCGCCCGCGTATTCAGGGATCGGCAGTACTACCTTGAATCGTCGACGACGTGCATCCTCGGGGCGCGAGAAACCGTCGAAGAAGCCCGTTCCCGACGCCGTATCCCACGAACGAGTCGGTTTCTCGGCGCGAGTCGCAGCGTGACTGCGCCCGCGTGCACATCCTGTGTAACACTCCCGTCAGCGCGGTCGACGGAACCGCCCTTCCTGGTGGGGGATTCATGCTCTGGTGGCGACGCGTCGTGGCCGTGTGCGGTGCCGTACTCGTGGTGACCGCCATGTCGGTGGGTGTCTCCGGGGCCCAGCAGGAGAGCAGGGTGTCGACGCTGTCGGTGTATTCGCCCAGCATGGGCCGGGACATCGCCGTCCAAGTATTGACGCCTGCCGTCGACCGAGGCCCTCGGCCCACGTTGTACATGCTGAGCGGTGTGGGTGAGGAGGATCCGTCGAACAGTATGTGGCTTCGAAAAGGCGGTGCCGCGGAGTTCTTCCGCGACAAGAATGTCACCGTCGTCCTACCGCTCGCGGGCCCAGGCAGTTTCTACGCCGACTGGCAGCGTGACGACCCGACACTCGGACGAAACAGGTGGGAGACGTTCCTGACGCAGGAGTTGCCTCCCGTGATAGACGCCCGGTTCGACGGCAACGGACGCAACGCAATCGCCGGTCTGTCGATGGGCGCGCAGTCGGCGATGATGCTGGCGTCGCAAAACCCCCAGCTCTACTCCGCTGTCGCTGCCTACAGCGGGTGTTTCGAGTCCGCCGACATCGTCGGTCAGGGGCACATGCGGGCGATCGTGTCCGCGTTCGGAGGCAATGCCGACAACATGTTCGGTGGGCCACTCGACCCGGCTTGGGCTCAGCACGACGTGCTCGCTCGGGCCGAGAATCTGCGCGGCACAGCGATCTACGTGTCCGTCGGGTCGGGAGCGCCCGGTGTCCACGAGCGTTTCGAGACGGCCGCCGACTGGGACATCGTGCTCGTCGGGGGCGCTATCGAGGTGGGCGCGAATCACTGCACGCGCAACCTGCAGAGCCGGCTCGGGCAGCTTTCGATCCCGGCGACCTTCGACTTCGAGGACACCGGCACACACTCGTGGGCGTACTGGGTCGATCAGCTGCCGAAGAGTTGGCCGACGCTGTCCGCCGGACTGGGGTTGTGACGAGCCCGTAGTCGTAACGACTGCGTGCAGCGATGCGCGACCTCCATTGCGTCCACGTCGCGATGGAGAGGCCCTCCGGAAATGAATCATCGAGCGCAGAATCGACACTGATCGACGCCCTGGACCGTGCACGCTGCTCAGTCGACGATGCATCTATTGCGCGCCGTGTTCGAAACTGATTGTGTTCCAGGTAACAGTGCAACCTGTACGGAGGCCGACATGGATACTGCATTCTCTCGAAACGACAACGACGAACTCATCCAGGTCATCACCCCCGACGGTCAGCGCGCCGAGCCGACGGAGTACAGCGAACTGGTCGCCGACATCACGGTCGACAAGCTGCAGGATCTCTACGAAGACCTGGTCGTCGTGCGGCGCATCGACGCCGAGGCAACCGCGCTCCAGCGCCAGGGCGAGCTGGGCCTGTGGGCACCGCTCCTCGGACAGGAGGCGGCGCAGGTGGGCTCCGCTCGTGCGCTGCACCGTGACGACTTCGTGTTCGCCAGTTACCGCGAGCATGGCGTCGCCTACTGCCGGGGCGTCGACCCGACGGAGATGCTGCGATTCTGGCGTGGATCGACGCAATCCGGCTGGAACCCGTACGAGTACAACATGACAACGCCTGCGATCATCGTCGGAGCGCAAGCGCTGCACGCGACGGGGTACGGCCTCGGAATGAAGTTCGACGGGGCCGAAGGCGCTGCCATCACCTACTTCGGCGACGGCGCGACGAGCCAGGGTGACATTTCCGAAGGCCTTGGATTCGCAGCGAGTTTCGCGGCTCCTGTCGTGTTCTTCTGCCAGAACAACCAGTGGGCGATCTCCGAGCCGGTGACGGTGCAGACGCACGGGTCGATCGCCGAAAGAGGCCGCGGCTTCGGCATTCCCGCGCTCCGCGTCGACGGCAACGACGTGCTCGCGGTACTCGCGGCGACGAGAACGGCGTTGTCACGGGCGCGGGAGGGGAGCGGTCCGACGTTGATCGAGGCCGTGACGTACCGGATGGGCCCGCACACGACGTCCGACGACCCTTCGCGCTATCGTCCCGCAGCCTTGGACGAGGAGTGGAAGCAGAAGGACCCGATCGATCGAATCGAGAGGCTGCTGGGGCGTGAGGGTGCCATGAACGACGCCTTCCGTGCTCGGGTGAAGGAGCGCGCCGACGCCACCGCCGCCGAACTACGACGCGGATGCCTCGGGACCGTCGAGCCGGGCCCGATGGCGTTGTTCGACAACGTCTATGCCGGCCCCCACCCGCTGATCGACGAGGAGCGCGAACGATACGCCGCGTACCTCGCCGGATTCGAAGGAGTTCAGTCATGACCGCAACGCTCGCTCCTCCCACGGCGCTGCCGCTCGGTAAAGCGCTCAACGCGGCCTTGCGCCGTGCCCTCGAGGACGACCCCAAGGTCGTCCTACTCGGAGAGGACATCGGTAAGCTCGGCGGTGTCTTCAGGATCACCGACGGGCTGCAGAAGGACTTCGGCCCCAACCGCGTCATCGACACACCACTCGCCGAGTCCGGAATCATGGGCACTGCAGTCGGTCTCGCGTTCCGTGGCTACCGACCGGTCGTCGAGATCCAGTTCGACGGTTTCATCTATCCGGCGTTCGACCAGATCGTGTCCCAGGTGGCCAAGCTGCATTACCGGACGGGTGGCAACGTGAAGATGCCTCTGACCATCCGGGTGCCCTACGGCGGCGGAATCGGTGCCGTCGAGCATCATTCGGAGTCACCCGAGGGATACTTCGCGCAGACCGCGGGCTTGCGCGTCGTCAGCTGCAGCAATGCCGCCGACGCCAATGTCATGCTGCGGCAGGCCATCGCGTCGGACGACCCGGTGCTGTTCTTCGAGCCGAAGCGCCGCTACTGGCAGAAGGGCGAGGTCGACGTCACCGCATCCCTCGACGGGGCATACCCGCTGCACAAGGCTCGTGTTGTCCGTGAGGGTCGCGATGCCACGATCGTCGCCTACGGGCCTCTGGTCGCGACGGCCGTGCAAGCCGCGGAAGTTGCAGCAGGGGAGGGGCGTTCGCTCGAAGTGATCGACCTTCGGTCACTGTCACCCCTGGACATGGACACGGTTGCGGCATCGGTACGCAAGACCGGGCGACTCGTCGTCACGCACGAAGCGGCGACCTTCATGGGCATCGGCGCCGAAATCGCTGCGCGAGTACAGGAACAGTGCTTCTACAGCCTCGAAGCACCGGTTCAGCGAGTCGGCGGTTTCGCGGTCCCGTACCCGGCGGCGAAGCTGGAGGAGTTCTTCCTCCCCGATGTGGACCGAATTCTCGACGCAGTGGACAGGAGCTTCCCGGTATGACGAAGAGCTTTCTGCTCCCGGATCTCGGCGAGGGACTCACCGAGGCCGAACTGATCACGTGGCTCGTCCAGGTCGGCGATACGGTCGAGCTCAACCAGGTGATCGCCGAGGTCGAGACGGCCAAGGCGTCCGTGGAACTTCCGTCGCCCTTCGCAGGCACGGTCCTCGCACTGCATGCCGAGGAAGGTTCGACCGTCGAGGTCGGAAGCACGATCATCGACATCGACACAGGCGAGGACGCAGTGACCGAGGAGCGAACACCGGTTCTCGTCGGCTACGGCGTCGCAGGCGAAGGAAAAAGCCGTCGTGGCGGTAGGAAAGCGGCAGCAGCACCCGCGCCGGGAGACAGGCCGCTGGCGTCGCCACCTGCTCGCTTCGTGGCACGGCAGGAAGGCGTCGACCTGGCGGATGTGCCTGCGACGGGTACACACGGTGAGGTGACGCGCGACGACATCGCGGCGTATCTGACGCGTCCGAAACCTGTCGAGGCGACGACGGACGAGACCCGCGCCCCGATCAAGGGGGTGCGCAAGCACACGGCGGCAGCGATGGTGTCGAGCGCGTTCACTGCTCCGCACGTCACCGAGTTCGTCACCGTCGACGTGACTCCGACGGTCGAGTTGGTCGAGAAGTTGCGCGCCAACAAGCACTTTCAGGACGTTCGCCTGACTCCCTTGGCGCTGGTCGCCAAGGCGTTGCTGGTGGCGCTGCGCTCCAACCCGAGTCTGAACTCCGAGTGGGACGAGGCGAACCAGGAGATCGTCACGAAGAAGTACGTCAATCTCGGTATCGCGGCCGCGACTCCCCGAGGGCTCATGGTGCCGAACATCAAGGGCGCGCACGCGCTCGGGCTGAAGGATCTCGCTGTGGCACTGAACGGCCTGACGACCACGGCCAAGGAGGGCAAGACCGGACCCGAAGATCTCGCCGACGGCACCATCACCATCACCAATGTCGGTGTCTTCGGGGTCGATTCGGGAACGCCGATCCTCAACCCTGGCGAGGCAGCGATCCTCTGTTTCGGCGCAATCCGTCGTCAGCCCTGGGAATTCGAGGGTGACATCGCGTTGCGATCCGTGACGACCTTGAGTCTGTCGTTCGACCACCGACTCGTCGACGGTGAGCAGGGATCACGGTTCCTGGCCGACATCGCAGCGATTCTCGCCGATCCGATGAACCTGGTGGCTCTGGCATGAGCGACGTCGTCATCCTCGGTGGCGGTTCGGGTGGGTACGCGTGCGCGTTTCGTGCGGCACAACTCGGCCTGTCCGTCACGCTGATCGAGAAGGACAAGGTCGGCGGGACGTGCCTGCATCGCGGGTGCATTCCGACGAAGGCGCTCCTGCACGCGGCGGAAGTGGCGGACACGGCACGCGAGAGTGCTGCTGTGGGCGTCAGGAGTTCCTTCGAGGGCATCGACATGGCCGGCGTTCACGCCTACAAGGACGGCGTCGTCGCGAAGTTGTACAAGGGTTTGCAGGGTCTTGTCTCGGCGCACCAGGTCGAGATGATCAGCGGGACAGGACGATACGTCGGAGACCGCACCGTCGAGGTGGATGGGCGTCGGATCACCGGCAAGTCCGTCGTGTTGGCAACCGGGTCGCATTCGAAGGTGTTGCCGGGCATCGACCTCGGCCCCCGAGTGCTCACCAGTGATCAGGCGCTGACGCTCGACCGTGTTCCGACCCGGGCGATCGTCCTCGGCGGTGGTGTGATCGGCGTCGAATTCGCCAGTGTATGGGCGTCGTTCGGCGCAGACGTGACCATCGTCGAAGCGCTACCGAGGTTGATTGCAGGAGAGGACGAGTGGTCGTCCAAGCAGCTGACCCGCGGTCTGCGTAAGCGGGGCATCACGACCAGGACGTCGTCGCCGTTCTCCGGCGTGAAGGAGACGGACGACGGGGTGACCGTCACCTTGGAGTCGGGTGAAACCCTCGATGCCGATGTGTTGCTCGTGGCCGTCGGGCGCGGCCCCAACACAGGCGATCTCGGGGATGTGGCGTTGTCGGCGGGGTTCGTCGAGGTCGATGCGACGCTCGCCACTTCCGCGGAGGGCGTCTATGCCGTGGGAGACATCGTGCGTGGTCCGCAGTTGGCGCACCGGGGTTTCCAACACGGGATCTTCGTCGCCGAGCAGATTGCCGGGCTGAATCCGAAAGCAGTGCCGGACTCCGGGATTCCCCGTGTCACGTACTCGAATCCGGAAGTCGCGTCCGTCGGGCTGACCGAAGCCCAGGCCGTCGAGCAATTCGGGACCGTCGACACTGCGGTCTACGACCTTGCGGGCAACGGGAAGAGCCAGATCCTCGGGGCCTCGGGCGGCGTCAAGCTCGTGCGTGCCGGGGGCGCTGTGGTCGGGATCCACATGGTCGGGGCGCGGGTCGGTGAGCTGATCGGCGAGGCGCAGCTCGTCGTGAACTGGGGTGCGTACCCGGAGGAGGTCGCGCACCTGATCCGCGCGCACCCGACGCAGTCCGAGGCGTTCGGGGAAGCGCACCTCGCGCTCGCCGGGAAGCCGTTGCATTCCCACTAGGCGCCACGCACGTGCGTGGAAATGTATAGCCCGCTATACATTCCCACGCACGTGCGGCGAAGCCGCCTAGAAGACCTTGCCGGGGTTGAGGATTCCGCGCGGATCGAGAGCGTGCTTGACGGCCCGGTGCATGTCGAGGACCACCGGATTCAATTCCTGCACGAGGCCGTCCATCTTGAGCAATCCGACGCCGTGCTCGCCGGTGACCGTTCCGCCCAATTCGAGTGCCGCATCGATGATCTCCGCGAACGCAGCCTGGGCACGGGTGCGCGCGTCGGGGTCGTCGTGCGGAGTGATCAGGAGCGGGTGCAGATTGCCGTCGCCGGCGTGCGCGATGTTGGCGATCGTGGTCTCGTGCCGGATTCCGATCTGTTCGATCCGTGACAGCATCTCCGGCACATGCTTCTTGGGTACGCACACGTCCTCGGTCAGTACCGGTCCGAGCCGTTCCATCGCGGGGTACGCGAGTCGGCGTGCCGCGAACAATGCGTCGGCTTCCTCCTGATCGGTCGACACCGCGGACCAGGTGGCACCCGCTTCGTCGAAGCAGGACAGCATCTTCTCCGCTTCCTGGTCACCGATCACGCCCGGGGTATCGATACGTCCGAGCAACACGACGTTCGCCTCCACCGACAGCCCCATGTTCTTCCATGCGTCCACTGCGATGAGGCATTGCTTGTCGATCAGTTCCAATGCCGACGGCGTCAGGCCTGCCGCAGCAACGGCGGCCACCGCGCGTCCTGCGTCGACGATCGAGTCGAAGTAGCCTGCAATCGTCCGCTGCGGGTCCTGCAATGGCCTGAGCTTGACCGTCACCTCCGTGATGATGCCCAATGTGCCTTCGGATCCGACCATCAAGCCCGCAAGATCGTACCCTGCAACACCTTTCGCGGTCTTGCGTCCGAGCCGGACCAGTTCGCCTGTGCCGGTGACGATCTGCATCCCCATGACGTAGTCGCGCGTCACACCGTATTTCACGCAGCACAACCCGCCGGCATTGGTCGCGACGTTGCCGCCGATGGTCGACCACGGTGCGCTCGCGGGATCCGGCGGGTACCAGAGGTCGTGCTCGGCGCATGCGGCCCGTAAGTGGTCGTTGACGACACCCGGTTCGACGACGGCATAGCGCTCGAGCCGGTCGATCTCCTTGATCGCGTCCATGCCGTCGAGAGCGAGTACGACGCATCCCTCCGTGGCATTGGCGCCGCCCGACAGTCCCGTCCCGGCCCCACGGGTGACGACGGCCGCGTCGTGCGCCAAACAGGCCTTCACCACCAGTTGCACGTCCTCGGCCGTACGGGGTCGTACTACTGCCGCGGGTGCCGCGTAGGGCGCCCATTCGGCCTCGTCGTGCTGGTACGACGCGATCACATCGGGGTCGAGTACGACGCGATCGGAGGGGAGGACTTGGAGCAGATCTTCGACGAGCGGCATGTATACGACCCTAACTGTGAGCTGAATCTCCGCCAATGTAGGTTTCGTCTATCCGAGTCGACTACCGATGGACGGTGGAACCAGTGACCTCCAAGTGGATGCACCTGCTGCTCGACGACGCGTCGGCCGATGATCTCGACGCATACCGGCGTCGGCTCGTGCAGGAATCCGGTTCGGAACTGTCGGCCGCGATCGAGCAGGACGCGCACGCTGCGCTGCGGCTGCGGACCCTGCTCGATCAGCGGTGGCAGCGCACCATCGAGCTGTCGGCTCTCAACGACATCGCAGTGCGGCTGCCCACCGTGCGTGACGATCGGCTCCTGTTGCAGGAGGTGGTGGATCAGGCTCGACGGCTTCTCGGAGTGGATCTGGCCTACATGGGCTCGGTGTACGACCAGACGTTCGTCATCGAGGTCACCAGTGGCGCTCTGACCCCGAGTCTTCTCGGCATCGAACTGTCGCTCGACGAGGGATTGGTGGGTCTGATCGTGCGAGGGCGGGCGCCGTCGTGGACTCCCGACTATCAGAGCGAACCTGCATTCCGGCACATCACCGGCGCGGACAGTGCGGCGCAGGCCGAGAACATGCGTGGATTGCTCGGCGTGCCCCTGCGCGTCGGTGACCACGTCATCGGCGCGTTGTTCGCATGCAAGAGGCAGGAGCGTGCCTTCACCGACACCGAGATCGCTTTGCTGTCGGCATTGGCGGCGCATGCGGCCATGGCGATCACGAATGTTCGGGCCTTGGAGCGTGCCGAGTCGCTGAACGCCGAATTGTCCTCACGCACAGCGGAACTGGAACAGACGTTGCAGTGGGATCGGACGCTCACTCAGGTCGTGCTCGCCGGGGGCGGCGTGCAGAGGCTGGTGCACGAGGTCGCGTCGCTGTCCGGGAAACCGACGTACTTCGTCGCCGACATCGGGTCCGTGCCCGACGGCTTGAGCGCGGTCCGTGACGACGTGACGGCCGTCTTCGAGTCCGACTCCGACCATGTCACGACGGACGCTGTGACGGGCCACCGCGTGGCGGCGGCGGGGGCATTCCTCGGCGTTCTGATCTCGGTGGGCGTCGGCGACGACGAGACGCGGTTGCTGCTCGAACGCGCCTCGCCGGCAATCGCACTGTCGCTGGCCGCGGAGCGGGCTGCGGGGGAGGCGGCTCGTCGGGCGCAGGACGCCTTTCTCGTCGACCTGCTGACCCACCCGGCGCAATCCGCGGACGGGGAACGGCGGCAGCTGCGGCTCGCCGGGCTGGCATTCGAGAAGTCGTACTGCATCGCGGTCGTCGAAGACGCTGCCCGTGCATCCGTTCGGAACATCGGCTTTCCGGCCGGAACAGTTGTGGCGGAGCATGGTTCGCAGGTGCTGGTGGCCGTTCCCGCTACGGACTCGACCGTGGTGTGTCAGGCGTTCGGTGTGAATGCCACCGTCGGGGTGTCCGAACCCGTGCGCGGTGTGGATGCTCTCGCCGCGGCCTATGTCCAGGCTCAGCAGACTGTGCACGTGCTGAAGACCCTGGGCCGCGACGGCGAGGTCTCGTCGGCGCGCGGGCTCGGGATCTATCGAATACTGCTGAGCCACATGGCACGTGAGCACCTCGACGAGCTGACCGAGGCGCAGCTCGGGCCGCTGCTGGTCGAGCAGAACAAACGTGGCGTTCCGTTGGTCGACACGTTGTCGACGTATCTCGCTCTCGGACGGCATCATGCGGCGACGGCTGCGCGACTCGGTGTCCACGTCAACACTCTGTACCAGCGGCTCGATGCCGTCGACCGTCTCATCGGCACCGAATGGCGCGACCCGGACAAGGCCCTCGATCTGCAGGTGTTGATGCGGCTGCGGCGCAGCGCCGATCTACTCGGTAAGTGAGAGGAAGTCGAGCATCGCCGCGTTGAACTCCCTGGGGCGGTCCATGTTCGCGGCATGCCCGCATTTCTCGAGGACTACCGAGCGGCCGCGAGGATTACCTGCGACGGCATCGGCTGCGTGCGTGAACGGCCAGTACTGGCTGTCCCGCCCCGCGACCATCAGAACCGGAACGTCGACGCCGGCAACGACTTTCCGCCAGTCTGCAATCGCATGGTCGTGCAACAGAGCTTTCATCGCAGGAGTGTCCGGTGACGCCATCTTCGGCAGGCCTCCGAGCTTGGCGACGAGCTTCGTCGCCGCGACCAGCGACTTCCGCTTGGGCAATCCCTGACCCGTGTCGGGAACACCGTTCGCGAAGAACGTCTCCTTGTTCGCCTCGGTGAGTCCGTAGAAGCCGTTCGTCCACTCGGCGTCGTTGATCATCTTCGGGGTCTGGTCCACGGACACGACTGCTTTCACCCGCGCGGTCCCGAACTGCGAGACGTACGACCAGACGGTGCTGGCGCCCATCGATCCGCCGCACAGGACGGCGTCGTCGACATCGAGGGCCGCCAGGAAGTCCGCGACGTCCTGCCCGTGGCGGGCCATCGTCGCACCGAAGTCCGGGGCCTCGGAGTCGCCGTGTCCGCGCCGATCCAGCGACAGCACTCGGTAGCCGGCGTCGACGAAGACCTGCTGCTGCAGTGCCCAGCTCGTGGCCGGGGCGCAGAAACCGGCGATCAGCACGATGACCGGTCCGCTGCCCTGATCGATGTAGCTGAGCGTGACGTCGTCGCTGGTGGTGACTGTCGGCATGTGCGCTCCTCGGGTCCGAAGTGTCTTCCGATGAAATCATGATTCGGGCCGGGTCTGGGCGACAGCCGCGTCGTCGGGCAGAGTGAAGGCCGACATTCGCCTCGACGAAGGGAACCGTGACGTGACCGAGAATTCGACGACCGCAGGACCGCTCTGGGCTCTGGACGCCGGCAGCCCCGCGGTGGACGCGGAAGCCTGGGTGGCTCCGACGGCAACCGTCGTCGGGCGGGTGAAGGTCGCTGCGTCGTCGGGGATTTGGTACAACGCCGTGCTGCGTGCGGAGTTCGAGGACATCACGATCGGCGAGGGAAGCAACCTGCAGGACGGCGTCGCGGCCCACGTCGACCCGGGTTTCCCGCTGACCGTCGGCAAGGACGTCAGCGTCGGCCACAACGCGGTGTTGCACGGGTGCACGATCGGTGACGGCAGCCTGGTGGGCATGGGCGCTGTCGTCATGAACGGTGCCGTCGTCGGCGAGGGCAGTCTCGTCGCAGCCGGCGCGCTCGTACTCGAAGGCACGCAGGTGCCGCCGCGGTCGCTCGTGGCGGGTGTGCCGGCCAAGGTGCGTCGGGAACTGACCGACGACGAGGTAGCCCACAACGGGCTGAACGCGGCCGTCTACCGCGAGTTGCTGAAGCAGCACCGCTCGGCGCGGCCGGCCTGACCTACCTCACCGGCCGGGCCGGAGCAGACCCGTCAGGCGGTGGGCTTGCGCCAGCAGGATGGCGCCGAGTTCGTGATGTCGCTCGGGCCGGAACCTCGTCTCGACTCCGGTCAGGCTCAATGCCCACGCGGGTCTGCCGGACCGGTCGAACACGGCGGCGCCGATGCCCCAACTGCCCTCGACGAGCAGGGCGGGGTTGACGGCGTACCCGGTCTCACGGGTCGAGGAGATGCGTCGGCGAATGGCGTCGGGTGCGTGCTCGGCTCCCCACTCGGGGACGAGATCCGCGTCGCGCAGATACTCGTCGATCTCCCGGTCCGGGAGGTGCGCGAGGATCACGAGACCAGCCGACGCGACCCCGAGCGGCAGTCGCAGCCCCTCGTACAGCACGTGCGACCGCAGCGGAAAGCTGCCGTCCTCGCGCAGCAGGCACACCGTCTCGTTGCCCCGCCGCGTCGACAGGAATGCGCTCTCGCCCGTCTCCTCGGCCAACCTGTGGACGACGTCACGCGCGGGTCCGGTGATGTCGTAGCGGCTCGCTGCGGCCGACCCGAGCAGATACATCTCGGGACCGAGCGACCATCGCCCGGTCGCTGAATCCCTGTCGAGAAACCCTTCCTCGGTCAGCGAGCTGAGCAGGCGATGCGCGGTAGGGCGCGCGAGGCCGGTGACCCGGGCCAAGTCCGTCGTCGACGCACCCGCGGGTTCCGCGGCGCCCACGGCACGCATCAGCGCGGTGGACCGCGCGATCACGTTGGGTGTCGGAGCCATGTCACGACTGTAGCGTTCACTGAGTGAACGCGTGCCTTATCGATGTTCGGCCAGCGACCGGTTTCGCTGAGGGGCTGGCCAGTGACCGCAGACACAGGCTTCACTGATCGCATACGTCAGCGCGTTTGCTGAGTGAACAGGTGAGGAGCAGTTCTGTGGCAGGAAAGGTGTACGAGTCCGCGGCCGCCGCCGTCGCCGACATCGGAGACGGCGCGACACTCGCCGTCGGAGGTTTCGGATTGTGCGGGATCCCTGATGCGCTGATCGAGGCGATCGCCGAGACCGACGCGAGCAAGCTCGAGGTCTTCTCCAACAACTGTGGCGTCGACGATCACGGGCTCGGAATCCTGCTTTCCCTCGGCCGCATCAGCCGCGTGACGGCGTCGTACGTCGGTGAGAACAAGGAGTTCGCGCGTCAGTACCTCGCAGGTGAACTCGAGGTCGAGTTGACGCCGCAGGGCACGCTCGCCGAGCGACTTCGCGCAGGTGGCACCGGCATCCCGGCGTTCTTCACCCCAGCGGGTGTCGGCAGCCCCATCGCCGACGGCGGTATGCCGTGGCGCTACGACGCCGACGGTTCCGTCGCGATCGCGTCGCCGCCCAAGGAGACTCGGGTGTTCGGGTCGAAGCGGTACGTTCTCGAAGAGGCGATCAATGCCGACTTCGCGCTCGTGCACGCCGAACTCGGCGACACCGAAGGCAATCTCGTGTTCGACAAGACCGCGATGAACTTCAATCCCCTGGCCGCGATGGCAGGGAAGATCACCGTCGCGCAGGTCGAGAAGCTGGTCGAGCCCGGCGAGATCGATCCTGCCGCAGTGCATCTCCCCGGCGTGTTCGTGCAGCGCATCGTGCACACCGGACCTCAGAACAAGCGCATCGAGAAGCGCACCGTCAGTGCAGGAGGCCAGGCATGAGTTGGACTCGCGAACAAATGGCGCAGCGTGCCGCTGCCGAAATGGTCGACGGGGAGTACGTCAACCTCGGAATCGGTTTGCCCACCTTGATTCCCGGATATTTGACGAACGACATCAGGGTCGTGCTGCACTCGGAGAACGGCATCCTCGGCACCGGTCCGTACCCGACCGAGGACCAGATCGACGCCAACCTGATCAACGCAGGCAAGGAAACCGTCACCGTCAATCCCGGTGCGGCGTACTTCGATTCGTCGTTGTCGTTCGGCATGATTCGCGGCGGTCACATCGACACCGCAGTACTCGGCGGCATGCAGGTCTCGCGTACCGGTGACCTCGCCAACTGGATGGTCCCCGGCAAAATGGTCAAGGGCATGGGCGGCGCGATGGACCTCGTGCACGGTGCCAGGCGCGTCATCGTCGTCATGGAACACCTCGACCGCGACGGCAACCCGAAGATCCTCGACACCTGCACCTTGCCGTTGACCGGCCAGGGCGTCGTGAACCGGATCATCACCGATCTCGCGGTGATCGACGTCGTCGGTGACGGCACGCTCGAGCTCGTCGAATTGGCGCCGGACGTGACACGCGAGCAGGTCGAGGAGGCGACGCCGCCCCTCGTGCGCGCGAACGTATAGCGTTTTCGGGTCGCTCCGCAGGCTACGCTCCCGCTGGCTGTACATTCGCGCGCACGGGTGCTGGAGGCGCCTAAGGTGGAGCCCATGTTCGTCAACTCCGCCTCCACGTTCGTTGCCGACGCCATCCGCGGGCTCGTCGCGTCGACGCCCGACATCAATTGGCACCCCGATCCCGGTTATCTGACACGTCGAGAGCCGTTGCAGGACGGCCGAGTCGCGTTGCTGTCCGGTGGCGGCTCGGGCCACGAGCCGATGCACGCCGGGATGATCGGTACCGGCATGCTCGCTGCGGTCTGCCCGGGGCTGGTGTTCACGTCGCCGAACGCGCTGCAGGTGCACGAAGCATCGAAGGCAGTCCATGCGGGCGGTGGTGTGCTGCACATCGTCAAGAACTACACCGGTGACGTCATGAACTTCGGCATCGCGCGAGACTTGTTGCGCGAGGACGACATCGAGTCGGATGTCGTCCTCGTCGACGACGACGTCGCCACCGAGCGTGCGGACGGTCCCGGCCGGCGGGGCACGGGCGCGACCGTCGTCGTCGAGAAGATCTGTGGCGCAGCGGCAGAACGTGGTGATTCACTGCAGTCCGTCGTCACACTCGGTCGACGGGTTGCCGCGAATGCGCGCAGCATGGCAGTTGCCCTGCGCCCGTGCATGTTTCCTGGTTCCGACGCGCCGTCGTTCGACCTTCCGGTGGGCGAGATCGAGTTGGGGATCGGCATTCACGGTGAGCGTGGGACTCGGCGCGTGCCGACGATGCCCGCTCGGGAGATCGTGGCTGCGTTGACGCAACCCGTCGTCGATTCGCTCGAACTCGACCGTGGCGAACGGGTCATCGCGTTCGTCAACGGGCTCGGGGCGACGCATCCGATGGAACTGCAGCTGCTCTACGGAGAGCTCGCAGAGTTCCTGTCGGACAGAGGGATAGACATTGCTCGCCCGCTCGTCGGCAGCTTCGTGACGGCGTTGAACATGGCGGGCGCGTCCATCACGCTCGTCCGTGTCGACGACGAGATGCTGACGCTGTGGGACGCGCCGACCAGCGCGCCGGGGTGGCCGAACAACGCACCGCGCGCGGCCGGTGACCTCGGTGAACGGGGAGGCTTCGGCCCGACGTACGAGGCAAGTGAAACATCGGGTGAAGCAAGTACATTCGTGTCCGAGTGGGTCGCGTCCTGGGCGCAGCGTGTGCTCGACGAGGAGCCCGCGCTGACCGAGCTGGACCGTAGGGCCGGAGACGGGGACTTCGGCACCAACATGGTGGCCGCGTTGAGCCAGCTCGACCTGACCGCTGTCCGCGAAACGTATTCGGCGCCAACAGTGTTCGAAGCAGTGTCCGAGGCCTACCTCGGGCATGCGGGCGGAACGTCGGGTGCGCTGTTCGGAATCTGGTTCAGGCAGTTCTATCGGACAGTGGAGTCCGTCGACCTCGCCTCCATCACCGCGGCAGCTCGCAGCGGCCTGGACAGCATCACCGAGATCGGTGGCGCTCGCGTCGGCGACAAGACCATGGTCGACGCCATCTCCCCGGCCGTCGACGCTCTCGAAGCGGCCACCGAACTGAAAGATGGCCTGCGTGCCGCGGCCGAGGCAGCAGCGCAGGGAGCGGCGTCGACCGAGGAGATCACCGCGAGCCGAGGCCGCGCGTCGTATGTCGGTGACGCGGCGCGCGGCGTCGTCGACCCGGGTGCGCTGGTGATCGCGTGGTTCTTCGAGGCGGCGTCAGCCGCGCAGTGACCGCAGAAAGACGTCGGCGACGGCCTCGAGTCCGGCCTGGTCGTCGGCGTCGAAGCGGTCGGCCACAGGGCTGTCCAGGTCGAAGACGCCGATGAGGTCGTCGCCGTCGTACAGCGGAACGACGACCTCGGAACGCGTAGCCGCATCGCACGCGATATGGCCTTCGAAGGCGTGGACGTCGGCGACTCGTTGCGTCTCACGCGTCGTGGCCGCCGCTCCGCAGACGCCCTTGTCCAAAGCGATGCGAACGCACGCGGGCTGCCCCTGGAACGGGCCGACGACCAACTCGGTGCCGTCGAACAGGTAGAAGCCGACCCAATTGACCTCGGGCAGAGCGTGATACACGAGCGCCGAGATGTTGGCGGCGTTCGCGACGCGGTCCGACTCGCCGTCGACGAGTGCCTGTGCCTGCAGCCTCAACTGCTCGTACTGCTCGGCCTTGGTGCCTCCGAGGGCGGTAGCGGTGAACGACATGAAGTCGATCCTATTTCTTCACCGGCTTTCGACGTCCGCTGAGCCGTCCCGCTGCGAAACCGACCGCGAACAGAACCAACAGGATCAGCCACAGGGGAGACGTGATCCGAAGCCAGAACAATTCGATGGTCGTCGTGTAGCGATTCTCGGCGATGAACACCGCCGCGAGGATCACCAACAGGATGGAGATCCAGTGCGTCTTCAGAAAGCCGACCGTTCTATCTCTTCCCGACATACTCGCAGAAGTTACCTGGTCCGAGCCGCTTTTCGGCCGAGAACAGCGAAGCCGAGCACGACGAGAAACAGCGACATCCCGGTGACCTGAACGCGTTGCGCGATACCGAGGCCCCAGTCGCCGGGAAGGTTGTCCGCAATCAGCAGCCAGGCCGTGGACAACGACGTGATTGCGACGACCGCCGTGCCGAACGTGCGCATCACCGGCAGGACTCGGTAGCGAAACGCCGCGACGGTGAACGCGATCATCGCCGTGAACACCGCGAACACCGCGATCGTGCTGGTAAGCGCATGAATGTGGTGCAGCTGAGGAAACAACCCGCTGGGTTCGACGGGACAGCTCGGGTCGTTCGCTGCGACGCATTCGAGGGGCAATTGCGAATCGGCGATCGTCGCGGCGCCGAACACTCCCAGCGCTATCCACCCGATCGTCGTCAGCCGTCGTTTCACGAGAAACCACAACCCCATGCCCGACGACGCGATCAGCAGAATGCCGGTGAGCAGATCGGCGGTGCTGAAGAAACGTTTGTACGGCTGATCGGCTGCATCGAGTTCGCTCAGGAACGAGTTCGTCGGATCGAGACCGGTGTCGAGGAAGAACTCCGCCACCCACGCGGAATACAGAACCCCCGCCAGCACCAGACACGCCGACAGCGCGGTGACTCGTCGTTGCAACACGTCAGCAACTCTAGGTGGAATGGTCGGTCGGCCGGTCCGGTGTGCGCGCGGGGGGGGGG
>NZ_JAAFYV010000034.1:0-66999 GCF_011770055.1 Rhodococcus sp. B10
GTCATGGGTGGGCACGAGGGGGCGGGCGTCGTGACCAAGGTGGGGCCGGAGGTGAAGACTCTGCAGGAGGGCGATCACGTCGTCCTGTCGTTCATTCCGTCGTGCGGTCACTGTCCGGCGTGCGCGAACGGGCATCAGAATCTGTGCGACCTCGGCATGGGCTTGCTCGGCGGAATGGCCATCAGCGACGGCACATTTCGCATCCAGGCGCGGGGCCGGAACGTCATCGCGATGTGTCTGCTCGGAACGTTCTCTCCGTACATGACGGTGCACGAGACGTCGGCGATCAAGATCGACGACGACATACCGTTCGACGTCGCCTCACTCGTCGGTTGTGGCGTGCCGACGGGGTGGGGCTCGGCCGTCAACGTCGCGAAGGTCGCACCGGGTGACACCGTCGTCGTCATCGGCGTCGGGGGAGTGGGCATCAGTGCGTTGCAGGGTGCCGTGCGATCGGGTGCGTCGAAGGTCGTTGCCGTGGATCCTGTTCCGTTCAAACGGGATCAAGCCCTCAAGTTCGGTGCCACCCACGTATTCCCCAGCGCCGCAGAGGCATTGATGCCGCTGATGGAACTGACAGAGGGTCGGATGGCGGAGAAGACGATCATCACCGTCGGCGAGATCAAGGGTGAGGACATCGAAGCCGCGCTGCTTCTCACGGCCAAGGCGGGCCGGTGCGTCGTCACCGGAATGGGTCGGATGGAGGACATGGACGTCAAGCTGAACTTGTTCCTGTTCACGATGCTGCAGAAGGACCTTCAGGGCGCCATTTTCGGCGGCGGAAATCCGCGACACGACATTCCGCGGCTGCTGTCGATGTACAAGAGCGGACAACTCGACCTCGACGGGATGATCACCAACACATACACCCTCGACACCATCAACACTGGCTACCAGGACATGCTCGACGGCAAGAACATCCGCGGGGTCATCGAATACACCGACGCGGATCGGTAGGCGGGCCCTCTGGGCCGCATCGATGGCCCGTGGCATCCGATAGACGGCTTTCGTGTGACATCGATGCCGTGACAGGGAACGACCCCCATTAAGGCCGGGAGTGGAGCCTGCAGGAACGACCCCCGATAGGGTTGTCGCCGTGCACAGTCTGGATTTGATTGCCGGTTGGCCCGTCGACAATGCTGCAGCCCGGGTGGTCTCGGTTGCGGGTGTCACCGACGAGTACGGCGACGTCGAGCGCGTCTTCGAACTCGCGTCGGTGACGAAGCTTCTGGTTGCGTACGCGGCGCTCGTCGCGATCGAGGAAGAGGCCGTCGAACTCGATCAACCTGCAGGTCCTGAGGGGTCGACGGTTCGGCATCTGCTGGCGCACACGTCGGGTCTCGCGTTCGGCGAGCAGAAGGTGCAGGCCGCACCGGGGGCCAAACGCATCTATTCGAGTGCAGGCTTCGAGGTGCTCGCCGACAAGATCGCGGCGGAGTCCGGTATCCCGTTCGAGACCTATCTCGACGAGGCGGTGTTCCAACCGCTTGGGATGACAAATTCGACGCTGACAGGCTCGGCTGGGCATGGCGCGCAGTCGACGGTCCGTGACCTGTCGGCGTTCGCGGCCGAACTTCTCGCTCCGCAGCTCGTCTCTCCCGACATGCTCGGGCGAGCGCGCACGGTGCAGTTCGACGGGCTGTCCGGCATTCTGCCGGGCTACGGGATGCAGAAGCCCAACGACTGGGGTCTCGGCTTCGAGTTGCGCGACTCCAAGAGCCCTCATTGGACCGGTGCGAACAATTCTCCGCGGACCTTCGGTCACTTCGGCCAGTCGGGGACATTCCTGTGGGTGGACCCTGACGCGAATCTTGCCACCGTGGTGCTCACCGATCTGGCGTTCGGAGAGTGGGCGAAGCCGCTGTGGCCCGAGCTGTCGGACGAAATTCTGCACAACAACCGCAGGTGACACGCATGAATTCACGAATGCACTAGCGCAACAGGGGTAACTCCGGGCACACTAGTGCACGCACGTGTTCTCACCGAGCATCTGCAGCCCGTGTCGAGGTCGTTGGGGAAGACGTCCCTCGTCGAAGCTGGAGGTGTTGTGGAATGCGCGCGTTGAATCAATTCGCGGACGCGACGTCGGGTGTGGTCTACATCCACTCGTCGCCTGCCGCGCTGTGCCCGCACGTGGAATGGGCGCTGTCCGATGCACTGAACTCCCGCGCGAACCTCGGTTGGTCGGCTCAGCCTGCGTCGGACGGTCAGCTGCGCGCCACCACCAACTGGGTCGGTCCTGTCGGCACCGGCGCCGCGCTCGCCGGCGTGCTCAGGGCGTGGCAGATGCTGCGGTTCGAGGTGACCGAGGACGCGAGCGAGGGCGTCGACGGAGAACGCTTCGCACACGTGCCGGGACTGGGGCTCTGGCGCGGTTCGACCAGCGCCAACGGCGACGTCATCCTGGGGGAGATGCGCCTGAAGTCGATGATCGAGGGCAACTCCGGCAACCTCGCTGCCGAGATCGAGCACGCCCTGGGGAGTGCGTGGGACGACGCGCTCGAGCCCTACCGCACCGGCGGTGGCGGTTCCGAGGTCACGTGGTTGAGCCGCACCGCGGGCTGACCTCGCCCCTGTAATATCCGCACCGCGGCACGAGAAGTGGTGCACAACAGCCGGCGATGTGGGTGGTGTCGATGTTCTCGACGGGCAAGATCATTCGTTTCGACGAACACAAGGGGTACGGCTTCGTCGCGCCCGACGCCGGGGGTGAGGACGTCTTCATCCACGTCAACGATCTGACGTTCGACAAACGACTGCTGGCACCCGGTGTGCGCGTCGAATACGTCGCTGAGGACGGCGACCGTGGGCCCAAGGCGGGTCAGGTCCGCGTCATCGAATCACCGAAACCGGTTACCCGCGCGGCCGTTCCCGCGGTGGTCCCGCCGGCCGAGACCAGCTACGACGACGTCGTGTGCGACGTCCTGTCCATCCCTGCCTTCACCGCCGAATTGACCGAGGCTCTGCTGCACTCGCACCCCGGGCTCACTGCCGAACAGGTTCTCGATGTGCGCGAGGTCGTCACCCGCATTGCACGGTCTCACAACTGGGTCGAGGGCTGACGCAGCCGGTGCTCGACCGCTACGGACGACTGTGCCCCGGTGTGATCACCGGGGCACAGTCCTGACTCGAACGTCCTTACAGCGGGATGTTCTTGTGGTCGCCGCGCAGAGCGGGAGCGGCCGCGAGCGCTTTCGCGATGATCGAACGGGTGCGTGCCGGATCGATGACCTCGTCGACGACTCCGATGGAGACGGCACGGTCGACGCCTCCCGCGATGGTCTCGTGCTCGACGGTCAAGCGGTCGTGCAGGGCTTCGCGCTCGGACTCGGGCGCGGCGGCCAGCGCCTTCTTGTGCAGAATGCCGACCGCGGCCTTGGCGCCCATGACGGCGACCTCGGAACCGGGCCACGCGTAGACAGCGGTCGCGCCGAGTGCGCGTGCGTTCATCGCGATGTAGGCGCCGCCGTAGATCTTGCGGGTCACCAGCGTCACACGCGGAACCTTCGCTTCGGCGAACGCATGTAGAAGCTTGGCTCCGCGTCGCACGACGCCTTCCCACTCCATGCTGACACCGGGTAGGTAGCCGGGAACGTCGACGACGACCACGAGCGGAATGCCGAACGCGTCGCACAGCCGGACGAAACGTGCCGACTTCTCGGCACTTTCGGAGTTGAGGCAGCCGCCGAGACGAATCGGGTTGTTCGCGATGACGCCGACGGTGCGGCCGGACAGTCGACCCAGACCGGTGACGATGCTGCGTGCCCAGCCGCCCTGGAATTCTTCGAACGTCGATTCGCCTTCGACGTTGTCCAGCAACTCGTCGATGATCGGGTGGACGTCGTAGGCGCGTCGGTTCGACTCCGGCAGCAGAGCGCGCAGGTCGGTGTCCCCGTGCTCGGCGGCGGCGATGTCGAACGTGCCCTGCTCACTGAACATCGAGACGAGGCGCCGAGCGCGGGTGAGCGCGTCGAGCTCGTCGTCGGCGACGATGTGGCAGACGCCCGACTTCTTGTAGTGGGTCTCCGGTCCGCCGAGCGACGCCATGTCGACCTGCTCGCCGGTGACGCTGCGGACGACGTCGGGACCGGTGACGAACACGCGTCCCTCGGGAGCCATGATGACGACGTCGGTCAGCGCGGGACCGTACGCGGCGCCACCGGCTGCGAAACCGAGGACGACGGAAATCTGGGGGACGAGGCCGGATGCGCGGACCATGGCCTCGAACACGAGTCCGACGGCGTGGAGCGCTTCGACGCCCTCGGCGAGGCGGGCACCACCGGAATGCCAGATTCCGACGATCGGTGCGCCGCGGTCGATCGCGGTGTCGATGGCGTCGACGATGTGGGCACACCCGTCGACACCCATTGCGCCACCCATGACGGTGGCGTCGGAGCAGTAGGCGACGGTGTGCACACCGTCGATGTCGCCGGAAGCGGCGAGAAGACCGGACTTGTCACGGTCGTGGAGAGGGACCATCGTCCCGGCGTCGAAGAGCTTCTCGAGGCGAGCGACGGGATCACGGGGATCGGTGGAACTGCCGGACCTGGTGACGGGGGACAGAATGGTCATCACGTTCTCCTTCTGCATGCCCCGAGGGGGGCGGTGCCCGGGTGGGACCTTCGAACGAAGGTCCCACCCGGGTTCGAGTACCTGCTGAGCAAGCTCGGTCGAGCAGTGAAGCCCTACCGAATCAAGCTCGACCGAAGGCGAGCGCGACGTTGTGCCCACCGAATCCGAACGAGTTGTTGATCGCGTAGTCGATCTGCGTCCTGCGGGCTTCACCCTTGACGACGTCGAGATCGATTTCGGGATCCTGATTCTCCAAATTCAGTGTGGGAGGGATGATTCCCTCGCGCACTGCCATCACCGTCAGCACCGATTCGAGGGCGCCGACGGCACCGATCGAGTGTCCGAGTGCGGACTTCGGTGCGTACACCGCTGCGTGATTTCCGACGGCCTTGTTGATCGCGAGCGCCTCGGCCGTGTCACCGATCGGTGTGGCCGTGGCGTGCGCGTTCACGTGCTTGATGTCGGACTTCTGCAGGCCTGCGTTCTCGATGGCCTTCGTCATCGCACGAGCAGCGCCCGTGCCTTCCGGATCGGGAGCCACGAGATGGAACCCGTCGGAGGTGATTCCGGCACCGAGCAGGCGAGCGTGAATCGTCGCTCCGCGCGCCTTGGCGTGCTCCTCGGTCTCGATGACCATGAGCGCACCTGCCTCGCCGAACACGAATCCGTCACGGTCCTTGTCGAACGGCCGCGACGCGCCCTTGGGGTCGTCGTTCCTGGTGCTCATCGCGCGCATCATCGAGAAGCTCGCGATCGGCACGGCGTCGATGTATCCCTCGACGCCACCGGTGACGACCATGTCGGCGTCACCCATGACGATCATTCGCCATGCGTGAGCGATGCCCTCGGAGCCCGAGGAGCACGCCGACACCGGCGTGATGACGCCGGCTTGTGCTTTCAGTTCCAGTCCCACGACCGCTGCCGGTCCGTTGGGCATGACCATCTGAACTGCGAGAGGCGACACCTTACGGTAGCCACCGGCCTTCATCTTGTCGTTGGCGTCGATGAGCGAGTCACCGCCACCGAGGCCGGTTCCGATCGACACTCCGAGACGAAGTGGATCGACCTCGGGGCTGCCCGCGTTCTTCCACACCTCACGACCGAGCACCGTGGACAGCTGCTCCACGTAGCTCAGTCGCCGAGCCTCGACCCGGCTGAGGAGGGTCGACGGGTTCACCGCGAGGTGGCCGCCGATGCGAACGGGAAGGTCGAACTCCTTCACGAAGTCGTCTTCGAGCGCAGTGATCCCGCTCTCGCCGTTCAGCAGACCCTTCCACGTGGCATCGACATCGCCCGCGATGGACGTGGTCGCAGCGAGGCTGGTGACGACGACATTCGGGAAGCGCCCGTTGTTGGTGGATGGGTTGGTCACGGTTCGACTCACTCGCCCGAGTCGTCGAGCTTGGCCTTGATCGCCTCAGCGGCTTCCGGGTTCTCCGCCTCGAGCTTCTGGATGTACGCAACGGCGTCGCCGACGGTACGCAGGCTGGCGAGATCCTCGTCGGGGATCTTGACGCCGTACTTGTCCTCGGTCTGGACTGCGATCTCGACCATGGACAGCGAGTCGATGTCGAGGTCGTCGACGAACGACTTCTCGATGGTCACCTCGGAGGGCTCGATACCCGTGACCTCCTCGATGATCTCTGCAAGTCCGGCGATGAGGTCTTCCTGGCTGGCCACTGTTGTGGCTCCCTTCTTGTCGGTATCGATCTTTTCGATGTCGGTGCGACGGGAATCGCCGCACCGAAGTTCTCGTTGACGGCGCACATCTCTCGCGAGATGACGCCCTCTTCCGTACCCGCGGCGTTCGCGCCACGGGAGGTCTGTGTCGATCAGGCCAGTTCGGCCAGAGCGGCGATGTCCTCGGGGGTCTTCAGACCGAGGTTCGGCGTTCCGCGCATCTCGCGCTTCGCGATGCCGACGAGCGTGCCTGCCGGGGGAAGCTCGGCGACCGCAGAGACGGTGTTCTCCTTCAGCGTCGCCGTGCAGAGATCCCACCTGACCGGCTTGGTGACCTGGGCGGCCAGCTTGGCGAGCGCGTCGGCGCCGGACGTCACGGGCTTGCCGTCGGAATTCGACAGCAGCGTCCGTGTGGGCTCGGACGGAGTGATCGCCGACGCGGCGGCAGCGACGGCGTCCTGCGCCGGCGCCATGAAACGAGTGTGGAATGCGCCTGCAACCGGAAGCGAACGCACGCGAGCCTTCTCCGGCGGGTTCGCAGCGAGTTCTTCGAGGGCGGTGTGCAACCCTGCTGCAACGATTTGACCTGCAGCATTGATGTTGGCGGGTTCGAGGCCGAGTTCGCCCAGTCGAGCGAGCACGGCTGCTTCGTCACCACCGAGGACCGCCGACATTCCGGTCGGCTCGAGGGCGCATGCCTTCGCCATCTCCGCGCCGCGGACGGCAGCGAGAGCGACGGCTTCGTCGGAGGTGATGACGCCTGCCACCGCGGCGGCAGCGAGCTCGCCGACTGAGTGACCTGCAACGATGGCGTCCGCGGGAACGATTCCGCGGCCGTCGGCTTCTTCGAACGCGAGGAGCGCAGCAGCGACGACGAGCGGCTGGGTGACCGAGGTGTCGGTAATCTCCTCGGCGGTTGCCGTCGTCCCGAGCCGAGCCAGATCGAGTCCCGACGCTTTGGACCAGAGAGCAATCCGGTCCGCAGCTCCGGGGAGTTCGAGCCATGGCAGGAGCATGCCGGGTGTCTGAGAGCCCTGACCGGGCGCAAGCAACGCAATCACATCGTCTAGAGAACACTGTGGCGGCCCCGTTGGCCGATGTCGCCCTCGTCAAACCTTCGGCATCCAATTTGTAGGGACCCAACAAATCGGCACGTGGTCCGGCGACATCGCCACACCCTGCCTCGGCGTTACGTCACCACTTCGCCGAATGTTACGTGTGTGATCTGTGGGGCGGGATACTGCGGTTCGTGATGCATTTGGGCTAGACGACCGACCGTTGCGGCGACACGTAATACATACGCATCACGCGATTGTGTGGGATCTCGGCCTGTGACTTCCGCTATACGTTTCAGGCGATACCGGACAGTATTTGGATGAACAAACAGCTGCCGTGCACAAGTCTCGACTGCACCTCCACAGTCGAGGTAGGCGTCGAGAGTGTCCGCCAGACCCGATCCCGCGGCGGCGAGCGGATGCACCACCTGCTCGTTCAACGCGGCGATCGCGGCCCCGTCGCCGAGGAGCGCGCGTTCGGGTAGCAACTCTCCGGCATGCACCGGGCGCGGCGCCCCGCGCCATCCCGCGACGGCCTGCATTCCCGCGAACGCCTCGACGGCGCTCGAATGCGCGGCACCGAGCGTCCGCGTCGTCGGGCCGATGACGACAGGTCCGTCGGAGAAGTTCTCGAGCATGTCCTCGAGAAAGGCGCTGCTCGTCGGGCTGTCGATCAGCTCGCCACTGACGACCATGACGAGCCGCGTGCCCTGGACGACGGCCAACGCGGCCCGATGATGTTTCTGTGCGACGGTGTGCACGGTGCCGACGACGGACACACCCTGGTTCTCCGGCGGCGTACCGACCAGGACCGTCGCAGGCGCCGTCGCGTCCCAGTTCAGCGTCGCGGCACGCGAAAGCATGTCCGAACCGGTGTCCCCGCGGACGACCGCGTCGACGACGAGAGCTTCGAGCCGGGTGTCCCATGCACCGCGTGATTCGGCGGCGCTCGCGTAGACGGACGCGGCCGCGAAACCCAGTTCTCGCCCGTATCGCAGTACCGCCTCGGTGAGCGCCACCAGCTGCTGATCGTTTCTCGCCAGCGCGGGGAGCCACTGCTCGAAGAACTCCATCGCGACGCGAACCATGTCGACCGTCTGGCGCAGAGTGAGTCGACGCGCGAGATCCTGCGGGATCACCTGGAACGCGTCGAGGCTGAAGCGGATGTCGCTCTGCGGATTCTTCAGCCACTCCAGAAAATTGTCGACGGCAGTCTGGATCAGAAGCTGAACGCTGGCCCGCTGGGCCGCGTCGAGACCCCCGAAGAACGGGAGCTGGTCCTGCATCGTCGTGACTGCTTCGGTGGACAGACGCCCCGAGAACTGCTTGACGCGCCGAAGGAGGGCGTCGGGCAGGGGATCCCGCTTGTGCCGTGACGGAGCCAAGGCCTTGACCGGCAGGTGTACCTCGTTCTCGGTGACGATCCCGTCGGACTCGACGGGGTAGCCGCCGGCGTTGGTGTGTTCGTGCGCTCCGGCGGGCTTCTTGCTGTCGACCATGTGAAAAACCTACGCCCGCCCGCCGGTGTCCGGTGACACGGACACGGGCGAGCGAGCGTCGGATATCGGTTGCGGCTACGCGGAACCGGTGTCGGCGTACGACGTCTCTGCAGCGTGGACGTCGTCGATGCGGTACTTGGCCGCAGCGTCGACCGCCTTCGACTTGTCGATCTCACCGGACTCACCGAGCGCGGTCAGCACGGCCACGACGATGGATTCGGCGTCGACGTTGAACACACGACGGGCTGCGGGACGGGTGTCGGAGAATCCGAATCCGTCGGTGCCGAGGGTGACGTAGTCGCCCGGGACCCACTGACGGATCTGGTCCGGCACGGCGCGCATCCAGTCCGACGCGGCGACGACGGGTCCTGCCGCAGCGGACAGAGCCTGCGTGACGAACGGAACCCGCTTCTCGGCACCCGGGTTGCGCAGTGCTTCCTGCTCGGCCTCGACGCCGTCGCGACGCAGTTCGCTCCACGAGGTGACCGACCAGACGCCGGAACGCACACCCCACTCGTCCTCGAGGAGTTGGCGGGCCTTGCGTGCAGAGACCAGGCCGACACCCGATGCCAGGATCTGTGCCTCGGGTCCGTCGCCCTGCTGCGGCTTCTCGAACAAGTAGATGCCCTTCAGCAGAGCATCGACGTCGAGGTCCTCGGGCTGAGCCGGCTGCTGGTACGGCTCGTTGTAGAGAGTGATGTAGTAGAAGATGTTCTCTCCACCGAATCCCTCGGTACCTTCGGTGCCGCCGTACATCCGTCGCAGACCGTCCTTGACGATGTGCGCGATCTCGTACGAGAACGCCGGGTCGTAGGCCACTGCCGCCGGGTTGGTCGCGGCGAGAAGCAGCGAATGGCCGTCGGCGTGCTGCAGACCCTCACCGGTGAGCGTCGTGCGGCCGGCCGTCGCGCCGAGGACGAAACCGCGGGCCATCTGATCGGCCGCGGCCCACAGGCCGTCGCCGGTGCGCTGGAACCCGAACATCGAGTAGAAGATGTACAGCGGGATCATCGGCTCGCCGTGCGTCGCGTACGACGTACCGACGGCGGTGAACGACGACGTCGACCCGGCCTCGTTGATGCCCTCGTGCAGGATCTGGCCGGTGGCGTTCTCCTTGTAGGCGAGCATCAACTCGGAGTCCACGGACGTGTAGAGCTGGCCGTTGCGGTTGTAGATCTTCAGCGACGGGAACCACGAGTCCATCCCGAACGTGCGCGCCTCGTCCGGGATGATCGGCACGATGCGGTGGCCGATCTCCTTGTCGCGCAACAGCTCCTTCATGACACGCACGAGCGCCATGGTGGTGGCAACTTCCTGCTTGCCGGAGCCCTTGAGCAACGTCTTGTAGGTGTCGTCCTTCGGCTGCGGCAGCGGCTTCGGGCTTGTGCGACGCTCGGGGACGAAGCCGCCGAGGTTCTTGCGCCGCTCGAGCATGTACTGGATCTCCGGCGCGTCGGGGCCCGGGTGGTAGTACGGAGGCAGGTACGGATCCTTCTCGAGCTCCTCGTCGGAGATCGGGATGTGCTGCAGGTCGCGGAACTTCTTCAGGTCGTCCAGCGTCAGCTTCTTCATCTGGTGGGTCGCGTTGCGGCCCTCGAAGCTCTTGCCGAGCGTGTAGCCCTTGATGGTGTGGGCCAGGATGACCGTCGGCTGTCCCTTGTGGGCCATCGCGGCCGCGTAGGCGGCGTGGACCTTGCGGTAGTCGTGGCCACCGCGCTTGAGGTTCCAGATGTCGTCGTCGGACAGGTCCTTGACGAGCTCCTTCGTCCGCGGGTCGCGGCCGAAGAAGTGGTCGCGAACGTAGCCGCCGTCGTTGGCCTTGTAGGTCTGGTAGTCACCGTCGGGGGTGACGTTCATGAGGTTGACCAGCGCGCCGTCCTTGTCGGCGTGCAGCAGCGAGTCCCACTCGCGTCCCCAGATGACCTTGATGACGTTCCATCCGGCGCCGCGGAAGAACGACTCCAGCTCCTGGATGATCTTGCCGTTTCCGCGGACCGGGCCGTCGAGGCGCTGCAGGTTGCAGTTGACGACGAAGGTCAGGTTGTCGAGACCTTCGGTGGCCGCGACGTGCGCGAGGCCGCGCGACTCCGGCTCGTCCATCTCGCCGTCGCCCAGGAACGCCCACACGTGCTGGTCGGAGGTGTCCTTGATGCCGCGATCGTGCAGGTAGTGGTTGAAGCGAGCCTGATAGATGGCGTTCATCGGGCCGAGGCCCATCGACACCGTCGGGAACTCCCAGAAGTCCTGCATGAGGCGCGGGTGCGGGTACGACGGCAGACCGCCTCCCTGATCGCTGTGGCTGTACTCCTGCCGGAACCCGTCCATGCGCTCGGCGGGGATGCGGCCCTCGAGGAACGCACGCGCGTAGATACCGGGGGAGGCGTGGCCCTGGATGAAGATCTGGTCGCCGCCGCCCGGGTGATCCTTGCCGCGGAAGAAGTGGTTGAAGCCGACCTCGTAGAGAGCGGCGGACGACGCGTAGGTGGAGATGTGGCCGCCGACGCCGACGCCGGGACGCTGGGCGCGGTGCACCATGATCGCGGCATTCCAGCGGATCCAGGCGCGGTAGCGACGCTCGAGTTCTTCGTCACCGGGGAACCACGGCTCGTTCTCGGTGGGGATGGTGTTGACGTAGTCCGTCGACGTCAAGGACGGGAGCGCGACGCGGCGCTCGCCGGCGCGTTCGAGCAACCGGAGCATCAGGTACCGGGCTCGGGCGGGTCCGGAGCGTTCGAGCAATCCGTCGAACGACTCGATCCACTCGTCGGTTTCCGAACTGTCGATATCGGGCAGGTACGACGCGACACCCTCGCGGATGACGCGAACCCTGCCGTCCGAGCCGGTGGGCCCGCTGGTCTTGCCGGCAGCATGTGTGGTCTGCCGTTCGTCCTTGTTCAACTCGGACAACGTGTGTACTCCTCAGTGTGGCGGACGCTCGGTGCGGCGACCGTTCCCTGTATCTCGCGCTCTGTGACGGCGAGACACGTTCATCATTTCCGGTGATCCACCTCAATCCTCCTACACATCTTCCACCGCGGTGGTACGGAGTCCCCCTACCCGCGAGTAGAAATTTATGTACGCAATTTCGGCGCGGTCCGCTTGCGCACGCGGCGAAAACACTGTTCGCTTGCACTACTTCACCCACAATGCAAGGAGGTCACCACCGTGGTCGCCGCGGCGGACGCTCAGAACTACGCTCAGAAGCTTGGAATCACCCGCGACTTGGTCGTTCAGGAACTGGGCTGGGACGAGGACACAGACGACGATCTGCGTGCCGACGTCGAGGAAGCCATCGGTGGTGAAACCCTCGACGAAGATTCGGACGAGGTGATCGACGTCGTGCTGCTGTGGTGGCGCGATGGAGACGGAGACCTGGTCGACGCCCTCATGGACGCGATCGGTCCGCTGTCGGACGACGGTTTCGTGTGGGTCCTCAGCCCCAAGACCGGCCTGCCGGGACACGTCGAACCCAGTGAGATCGCCGAGTCGGCACCGACCGCGGGTCTGACTCAGACCTCCGCGGCCAACCTGGGCGATTGGATCGGAAGCCGCCTGGTGCAGCCCAAGTCGCGCGCAGGCAAGCGCTAGACACGTCGGAACAGGAAACAGATCTGATGCCACTCGAGGTGGGCGCGCAGGCGCCTGACTTCACTCTGAAAGATCAGAACAACCAGGAAGTTTCTCTGGCGTCGTATCGCGGCGTCAAGAACGTGCTCCTGGTGTTCTACCCGCTTGCGTTCACCGGTACCTGCCAGGGCGAACTGTGCAAGGTGCGCGACGAACTGCCGAAGTACGAGAACGACGACACCGCCGTTCTCGCCATTTCGGTGGGACCTCCACCGACGCACAAGATCTGGGCGGCCGAGCAGGGGTACACGTTCCCTCTGCTGTCCGATTTCTGGCCGCACGGAGAAGTAGCCCAGGCGTACGGCGTGTTCAACGACAAGGCCGGGTTCGCCAATCGCGGCACCTTCGTCATCGACAAGGACGGCATCATCCGGTTCTCCGAGATGAAGCAGCCCGGCGAAGCGCGCGATCAGTCCGTATGGGACGACGCGCTCGCCAGCGTCTGACCTGCGGAATTGTAGATCGCGACAGGACGCGCTAAGTTTTTCCATGCGTTCCGGCGGCTTCGGTCGCCGGTACTCGGGCGTATAGCTCAGCGGTAGAGCTCTGGTTTTACACACCAGCGGTCGGGGGTTCGAACCCCTCTGCGCCCACCCTTCTTCTCATTCGGCGCAACTCAGTGCACACAATCGGCCCGGTTCGACGGAATTCCGTCGAACCGGGCCGATTCTGTGCAGTCCGTTGCGTCAGACCGCCGCCGGTGTCTTTCGCTCCGCGCGCGAACCCAGGTACGTCGTCTGGCGAACGGTCGCAAGCGTGATCAGGCCGACGATGCAAGACCCGACGACGAAGAACGCGGGGGAGACCGAGCTTCCCGTGCGGTCGATCAGCCACGTCGCGATGTACGCGGCCGTGCCGCCCGTCGCGATCGTCGCGAGATTGAACCCGAGGGCGACACCCGTCAGGCGAACGCGGGAATCGAACAGCGACGGGAACAGTGGGGCAGTCGCCGTCTGAATCAGCGGAGTTCCGAACGCGAAGAAGCCGAATGCGATGGCGGCGACGAACAATCCGTGCTCGCCCATCATCAGCATCGCCGGGTAGGCGATGACAGCCGACGCGACGAGACCGACCACCAACACCCTCTTGCTTCCGAACCTGTCGACGAACAGTCCCGCGACCGGCATCGACAACGCGACCAGAACGATGACGAGCGCAGCCGTCCACGTCACCGCGGTCTGGCTGTAGCCACCCTCGCGAACGAGGTGAATACCGATGTAGGTGAGCACCATGTAGCCGGTGGCGTTCTGTGCGACGCCGAGACCGAACACCTGCAGCACCTGCTTCGGATGTGTGCGAAGCAGTTCGCCGAGAGGCGCTTTCGCGAGTTGATCCTTCGCGGCGACCTTCTCGAATTCGGGGGAGTCCTCGATGCGGGTTCGGGTCCACAGGCAGAACAGCACGAGCGGGACGCCGAGCAGGAACGGGATGCGCCATCCCCAACTCGTCATCTGGGCATCGGACGTCAACGCCGACGTCGTCGCCACCACGATCGCGGCCAATGCGAAACCGCTGTTGCTGCCGAACGCGACGAACGACGCGCCGAGACCCTTGCGCTTCTCGCCGACCGTCTCGTAGACGTAGGTCAGCGCACCGCCGAGTTCGCCGCCGGCCGAGAAGCCCTGCACGAGACGCGCAATGACGAGCAGGACGGGTGCGAGAATTCCCGCGTTCTCGTAGGTGGGCAGGAACGCCATCAGTGCACTACCCGCTCCCATCAGCAGGACGGAGAACAGCAGTGCCCGCTTACGGCCGTGCCGATCTCCGAGCCTGCCGAAGAAGATGCCACCGATCGGTCGCATCAGATACGCCGACGCGAACACCGCGAGACTGGCCAACAGGGACGCGGTCGGATCGTCGCCGGGGAAGAACAGAGGGCTGACCACGACCGCCAGGTAGGCGTACACGGTCAGGTCGTAGTACTCGACGATGGTTCCGACGGCGGCGGCGAGAACACCGCGGCGTCGGGTCTGCTCGAGGGTGCGTGTGGTTGCCACGAACGGCTCCGGTTCTGTGTGAAGGAGATCGGTCGCGCATTCACCGGGCGCCGGTGTCCTGTGTCGTCGGCCGGCTACGGGCGAATCGGGTGTGCGCGATCACACTGTAACCCCAAACCCTGTCAAATGTGTACATGTTTGGATTCGGATGGGTTCATCCGGAGTCGGTGGTGAGCAACCACGGCCCGTGCGTCAGAGCTGCCAGTGCACCGGCTGAGAGATGATCGCGGACAGGCGCTTTCGGTAGTACCGCGCGGTGTCGTGGACGAAGTCGCTCATCGCCGCCGCCGCGGCGTCGGCGTCGCGCTCGCGCATCGCGTCGAGAACGGCCTGCTGCGCCTCGGTCGCGGCCTTACGGGTCGCGATGGGGTGCTCGTTGGGTTCGGCGTCGCGCACGAGGAGCCACAGCGTTTCCATGACGATGCGAAACGCCGGGTTACCCGCGGCTTTGTAGATCGACGTCTGGAACAGCGCGTTCTTCTCCTGGAAATTCTCGTAGTCCTCGGGCGCCTCACGCATGCTGTCGAGCGCGGCCTGCATCGTGTCGAGTTGTGCGTCCGTGATGCTGGAGGTGGCCTGCCGAGCGACGATCGGTTCGAGTGTCAGTCGGACGTCGATGACGTCGCTGATGTTCGCACCCTCGAGTTGGAGAAACAGCTTCATCGTGTTGCCGAGGGACTCGAACTTGGGCCTGCATGCGACGGGGCCGCCGCCGATTCCGGCCTTGATGGTGACCAGATCGCGGCTTTCCAGCAGACGGAGCGCTTCGCGCACCGTCGTGCGCGCGACCCCGTATTCGGCCACCATTTCCTTCTCGGTGGGCAAGCGTTGACCGGCGACGATACCGCCGCCGAGAATCTCGTCGGCGATCACGTTGGCCACGCGTTCGGACATCTTCTGGGGGCGGCCCATTCGATGGCGATGGTCTTCGGTGGTCATCTGCGAGTCCTCACGTGGTGTCGGCAATTGATTCACCTTACCGGCTACCAACGAAGCAATACGGCCAAAACCTGTACATATTTGACAGGGATTGGTTACTGTAGGGCGATCCCACCACAGGGCGGTTCTTCTGGAGGTTCGCATGCTGCCGACTCGGCTACCGGATTCGTCTCTCGCGCAGTCGTTTCGCGACGGTGGTCACTGGCAGGACAAGCCGGTCGGTCATTTCCTGACGCGGGCGGCGTCGCAGTTCCCGGATACCGTGGCCGTCGTCGACGGCGATCGCCGGTTCACGTTCGCCGACATCGACCGGGAGGCCTGCCGTCTCGCTGCTGCCATGCACGGCCGGGGAATCGGAACGGACAGCGTCGTCTCGTTCCAGCTGCCGAACTGTGCGGAAGCAGTCATCGTGTTCCAGGCCATCATGAAGCTGGGCGCGATCGCGAACCCCATCGTGCCGATCTATCGCGGTCGCGAAGTGGGGTTCATCATCGGTCAGGCGCGCAGTGCCATGGTGTTCGTACTCGGGTCGTACCGCGGCTTCGACTACGCGGCGATGTACGACGCGCTCGGCGTCCCCGGACTCGATGTCATCGTCGTCGGCGACACGTCCTGGTCCGACCTGCTGAACGAGGCGAGACCGGATGCACTGGAGGGCCTTTCGGAACCCGACCCGGACGGCGTCTGCCTGCTGCTCTACACCTCGGGCACGACCGCCGACCCGAAAGGTGCGCTGCACAGCCACAACACGGTCGTCTTCGAGAATCGGTCGATGATCGACTGGTTCGGCCTCAACGAGCGAGACGCGATCTTCAACCCGTCCCCGGTGACGCACGTGACCGGCGTCAATTGTGCTCTGACACTTCCGTTTCTGTTGGGAGCGCCCGTCGTTCTGCAGGATCTGTGGGAGCCGACGGTCGCATTGGAACGGATCGTCCGAGAGGGCGCCAGCTTCATGATCTTCTCGACACCGTTCCTGCGTGGACTGCTCGACGCCGCGGACGCCTCCGAGCAGGCGACACCGTCGATCCGCTACATCATCTGCGGTGGTGCGGACATCCCCGATTCGCTGACCGCGGCAGCGACCGAGCGTCTCGGAACGGTCGTGCGCATGTTCGGTGCGACCGAAGGGCCGTCGGTGACATGCACGGATCGGTGGGACACCGTCGAGCTTCGTACGAGAACGGACGGTAGGCCCATGGCGCCGACCGAGGTGATCGTGTCCGACGGCAACGGTGGCGTCGCGTCACCGGGTGTCGTCGGGGAGGCGCTGTGGCGTGGACCCGACACGTTCCTCGGGTATCTGGATTCGTCGCTCAACGACGCCGCGTTCACGCCCGACGGCTTCTTCCGCACGGGCGACCTCGCCACCGTCGACGAGCTCGGTGGCCTGCACATCGTCGGACGCATCAAGGACATCATCAATCGGTCCGGTGAGAAGATCAGCACACACGACGTCGAGAACCTGCTGAGCGAACACCCCGCCGTCGTGGAGGTGGCCGTCGTCGCAGGCCCCGATGTCACGACGGGCGAGCGAGGATGCGCGTTCGTCGTGACGCGCGATGCTCGCGATCTGAGCTTGACGGAGGTGTACGAATTCCTCTCCGGCCGCGACGTCGCGGTGCAGAAAATCCCGGAAAGCGTGTTCGTCGTCGACGCTCTGCCCAAGACCGCCAGCGGCAAGATTCAGAAGTTCGCGCTGCGCGACTGGACCCGCGACAGATCCGTCGTTCCGAAACAAATGGCCGGGGTGACCATCTCGGCGAGTTACGAGAAGTGAGGTGTCGAAAGTGGCAGAAGGAGTAGTCGTCACCGTTCCCGAACCGGGTATCGCGGTCGTCGAACTCGCGCACGGAAAGGTCAACGCTCTCGACTCCGCGATGTACGACGCCATCGCAGACGTGTTCGACACGCTGTCGGACGACGCCGAAGTGAAGGTAGCCGTCTTGACCGGGCGCGGCCGAATCTTCTGTGCGGGAAACGATCTGAACGAGTTCCGTGTGATGGACGCGACGAGTGGTGAAGTGCAGATGCGCCGGGTGCGGCGTGCGCTCTTCAACATGATCGATTGCGCGATCCCCGTCGTCGGCGCGATCAACGGACCGGCGTTGGGTAGCGGGTTCGGACTGACGGCAGCGTGCGACGTTGTCGTCGCATCCGAGAAGGCGACATTCGGACTCCCGGAGATGAATGTCGGCGTGTTGGGCGGTGGCCGATTCACGGCGAGAATGCTTCCGCAGCAAGCGATGCGTCGCATGTTCTTCACTGCCGAGTCCGTCGATGCCGAGACGCTGCAACGATGGGGCGCTCCGATCGAGGTCGCGTCGCACGACGAGTATTTCGAGCTCGCGATGCAGCGTGCTCGAACCATCGCCGCCAAGAGCCGCTACGCGATCACGCTGGCCAAGCAATCGTTGAACGGCTGCGAGCCGCTCGATCTCAAGCGCGGATACGAACTGGAACAGACGTTCACCGTTCGTCTATCGGAACACCCCGATTCGAAGACTGCAGTCGAAACGAGAATGGCGCAGATGGCAGGAAAGGCGCGGACATGACGTCGACGATCGAGAACACCGACATCGGACTGGGCGAGTTCGACGCCACGTGCACGGCGTGGCTCTCCGAACATCTCGAACGTAGAACGAGCGAAACCGCCGAAAAGCCCTCCTACGCAATCTTCCACAACCACAGCGAATCCGAGGAACGCGCGCTCATCGAGGCGGCCAAGACGTGGCAGTCGACGCGCGTCGACGCCGGGTTCGGCGCGATCACGTGGTCTCCCGAATGGGGCGGTCCTGGTCTCTCGGCGAGCCACGAACGCATCTACGTGTCCCGCGAGCGTGAGTTCCGTGCGCCGGAGCGACACGAAACCGTCCTGGTGACAGTCGAACTGGTGGCTCCCACCGTTCACCTCCTCGGTACCGAGGATCAGCGTCGACGGTTCGTGACGCCGTTCCTCCGTGCCGACGAGCTGTGTTGTCAGTTGTTCTCCGAACCGGGAGCGGGGTCGGATCTCGCCGGCTTGTCGACGAAGGCAGTGCGCACCGGTGACAGCTGGATCATCGACGGCCAGAAGGTATGGAGTTCCGGGGCGCAGTTCTCGGAGTGGGGGCTGTTGATTGCCCGCAGCGACACGTCGGTCGCGAAACACCGTGGTATGACGGCATTCCTGGTTCCGATGGACGCGCCGGGAGTCGAGGTACGACCCATCCGGCAGATGTCCGGTGGCTCGACGTTCAACGAGGTGTTCTTCACCGGTGTCGAGCTGCCCGATTCCATGAGGCTGGGCGACGTCGGCCAGGGATGGAACGTTGCGCTGACGACGCTCGGCTTCGAACGAAATTCGAGTGCGGGAATCGTCAGCGCCGGTGGGAGTGGAACCGATCTGCTCCGCTTGGCGCGACGTCTTGGCATCGACGGCGACCCGCTGGTTCGGCAGAAGTTGGCGAATGTCGCGGTGTACGAACGCGCGTCGGCGCTGATGGTCGCGCGCTACGCCGAACGTGAACTGGCGGGTCATGTCCCCGGTGTCGAAGGATCGATCGGCAAGCTGGTCTGGACACAGAACCTCAAACGCATCGGCGACGCGGCCGCGAGCTTCCTCGGACCGAAAGTCCTCGCGGACAACGGAGAAGCGGACACGTTCGCGTGGACCGAGCATCTTCTCGGCGCACCCGGCTATCGCATCGCCGGAGGATCCGACGAAATTCAACGCAACATCATCGGCGAACGTGGGCTCGGACTGCCCAGGGAACCACGGTAGGGGCTCGCATCATGACACTCGACATGACCGTCGAACAGAACGAAATTCGCGACAGCCTGCGCGGGGTGCTCGCGCGCCCAGGAGACGCATGGGCTTCGCTGGTGAATCTCGGCATGACCGAAATTCCTTTCCCGGAGAGCATGGGTGGTGCGGGATACGGCGCGAAGGATCTGTCCGTCGTGACCGCCGAACTAGGCCGGGCAATGACGGTGGCGCCGTACCTGTCGTCGATCGTGCTTGCCGGGTCGACGTTGCTCGAATGCGCTACCGACGATGCCTGTGCGGAGTATGTCCCGGCGATCGCGGCGGGATCGACCACCGCAGCGCTTGTCACCGGCTATCCGTTCTCGGTGTCGAACATCGACGCGCACGCGAACGGGCGACAGTTGACACTGAACGGACGTCAGGACTTCGTCGTCGACGGCGCGGAGGCAGACCTTCTGGTCGTCGTCGCGAACGGACAGGCTGGTCCCGAGCTGGCCGTGGTCGACGGGACTGCACCGGGAGTGACGCGAACGCCCATGGAGGCGTTGGACTTCACACGCGCGCTGACGCGCGTGGAGTTCGCGGACGTGGAGGCGTCTCGGGTCGGAGGGAGCGATCTGCGGTCCGGTCTCGAGCGAGCGCAGGCACTCGCGCTGGCGGCTGTCGCGTCGGAACAGGTGGGAGCGGCGCGCGCCTGTCTCGACATGTCCGTCGACTACGCGAAGACGCGTCAGCAGTTCGGCCGTCCGATCGGGTCGTTCCAGTCGATCAAACATCGTTTGTCCGACATGTCGATCGCGATCGAACTGGCGGAAGCCGCAGTCCTGGACGCTGCCGACGCCGCCACGGATCGAGACACCGCAGCGTTCGTCACCGCCGTCTCGACGGCGCGGGTCCTGGCAACGACGGCGTCGGTGTTCGCGGCCGAGGAGTCGATTCAGATCCACGGCGGGATCGGCTTCACCTGGGAGCATCCGCTGCACACCTATTTCCGGCGCGCGAAGACGAACGAACTGCTGTTCGGGACCGTCGAGTCACATCTCGAGGTGGTGGCTTCCGGCTTGTAGACACCTAGCCCGCAGTCGAGCCCGCGATCCGCTCGGACAGCCGAGCGGCGGTGTCGACGAATCTCTTCCGGCCGAGGGTCTCGAACACCGAGTCCTTCGACAACATCGACGACGCGAACACCTCGATCTGCGCGATCAGCGCGACCGCGATCACTCCGGCTTCGGCGGCCGACAGCTTGCCGCGAATCTTGCGGGCAGCGCTCGACAGGATCGGAATCAGTGCGACGGTGTTCTCTCGACGAAGCGCCTCGACGAGCAGGCTCGACCCGCGCGCACTCACGAAATACACGACTGCCCGGGTTCGGTTGTCCTCCAACCAGCGCCCCAGCGACGGGACCAGGGTGTCCAGTGAACCGTGGGGAATGCTCTCCTCGGCGGTGATGCGACCGACTTCGCCGATGTACGCCGCCGAGAACTCACGCAGTCCCTCCAGGAGAATCTCTTCGCGAGACGGGTAGTGGTAGTAGATAGCGGCCGACGTCATTCCTGCTGCGCTCGCGATGTCGGCGACCGTCACGTCGGTGACAGCCCCGGTCGCGAACAGATCGAATGCGGTCTCGACGATGACGCCGCGCCGTGACGGCCGGTGTGCTGGTCTTCTCTGTGTTGTCGACATTCGCCCTCCTCGAATTTCGGTCATGCAAGACTAGAGGCTCGGCGACCGAAGGGTGGGGGAAGCTGTGACTGTGAGCGCGCAGAAGATCAAGAAGTCGAAACCGAAGAGCGTGACGGAAGAATCGGGCAACGGAGCCGGCAACGGGTCGGCGGACGGGAAACCGTCGGCTCATCGGCCGTCACGTCGGCAGGACATCGTCGATGCGGCGATCCGAGTCTTCGCGGCGAAGAGTTTCCCCGAGGCGAGCATTCAGGACGTCGCTGCCGAAGCCGACGTCGTGCCGTCCGCCGTCTACTACCACTTCAGCGGTAAGGACGAACTGTTCGAACTCGCCATGCGACGGGTGATGGACATGGTCAACGAGGTCGTCGATCAGGTCCGGTCCGAAGAAGACCCCGAGGACGTTCCCTCGTTGGAGGCAGTCACGCTCGCGGTGTGGCACTGGGTCGAAGCGCATCCCGACGAATCTCGGCTCATGCACTACCACCTACCCGGTGCGACGGCCGAGACGGCGACGCTGCGACGCGACTTCGAGGGCATACACGTGCAGCGAGCCTTCGACTACCTGTTACCCGCGGCGGTCCCGTCGACGAAACGGGGAGCCGCGGTCGCACACGCCTCCCACACGCTGGCGATACGCACGCTGATCGAACTCCTGATGACCATTCACGCGCTGCGCATGGACGAGGGCCCGTTGTCGCGCCACGCGTCGAAGACGTTGAGCCGCGCGGTCGTCGACGTCGGGGAACGCATCGTAGTCACCGACTGACGTCGGCCGTTCACCCCGCGAGTGCCTGTGTCGCAAGGGAGAGGGCGAGTGCGGTCATCACGGCGGCGATCGAGCCGTCGAGCACTCGCCACGCACCCGGCTTCGCGAACACGGGACGCAGGATCCGAGCGCCGTACCCGAGTCCGACGAACCACACGATGCTGGCAGCGGCGGCGCCGACCCCGAACCACAGGCGAGCCGTGTCGTAACTCGATGCAATGGAACCGAGCAGCACGAGTGTGTCCAGGTACACGTGCGGGTTGAGCCAGGTCAACGCCAGTGCGGTGACCACTGCAGCCCAGATGTGCGGTGCGTGCCCGTCGGCCTCCGCGACGAGCGTCGCCGGCCGTATCGCACGGCGAACGGACAGCAGTGCGTACGCGAGCAGGAACGCGGCGCCGCCCCAGTAGGCGACGGTCGCCCACGCCGGGGCGGCGTCCAGCAGAGCACCCGCACCCGCGACGCCTGCGGCGATGAGCACCAGGTCGGACAGCGCGCACACCGCCACGACCGGCAGGACGTGTGCCCGAGCGATTCCCTGACGGAGAACGAACGCATTCTGCGCTCCGATCGCCACGATCAGCGACAGCCCGAAAGCGAAACCGGCGAACACGGGCGCGGCGGAAAACGACATGCGTCGACGTTAGAGCAGCTTCGAGAAACAGTACAGCGAATGTTTCTGGCCCAGCGTTAGCATTGCTTATGTCGCCCTTCGATCTGCCGCAACTGGACGCCCTTGCTGCCGCCGTGGACGAGGGATCGTTCGACGCGGCCGCGCGACGCCTGCACGTGACACCGTCGGCCATCAGCCAGCGAGTCAAGGCGTTCGAGACCGCGGCGGGAGTCGTCCTGGTGCAGCGCTCCAAACCGATTCGGATCACCGAAGCGGGGCAGCCGTACCTGCGATTGGCACGCCAGATTCGATCTCTCGTCGCCGACATGCACGAGCTCGGCGAAGCCGCCGCGGTCCCGACCGTTCCGATCGCCGTCAACGGCGACTCTCTCAACACCTGGGTGCTGCCTGCGCTTGCCACACTGTCGGACCGCATGGACTTCGACGTGCGCCGCGAGGACCAGGATCACTCGGCGGAATCGTTGCGGCAGGGCGTTGTCATGGCCGCAGTCACGACGTCGGGCGAACCGGTGCAGGGATGTTCGGTCTCGCCGCTCGGCATCATGCGGTATCGCCCGATGTGCTCGCCCGACTTTCGGGACAGGTGGTTCGACGAATCGACGTCGGCCGGGATCGCCCGTGCTCCGATGATCGTCTTCGACAGGTCCGACGACCTGCAGGATCGTTATCTGAAGCGCTACGGGCACACGCGCATCGACAACCGGAGGCATCACGTGCCGGCGTCCGCGGACTTCGTCGAAGCCGTCCGGCTCGGCATCGGCTGGGCAGTACTGCCGAGACAGCAGAGCGACCGACTCGAGCGAACGGGAGAATTGATCGACATGGCCCCGGGCACGGGCGTCGACGTCACCCTTCACTGGCAGCGATGGAGTGTGCGCACGGAGGCCCTCGATGCCCTGACTTCCGCCATCCAGGCGGCCGCGTCCATGGCTTTGACCTGATGAGAGCGTGTCCTACGCCGATCAAACATTCTTCAGGTCGTTAATCTTCCGAAAAACAAGTCTTTGGTATAAGTTCTTCGTGACAGAAGAAGTCCACGCGGTTTGTTGTTCCTCACATGCTGCGTGACCGTCGTGGCAGCGCGGTGTCCGAGAATTCAGGCCCGTCGTCCCCATTCCGAGTCGAAGCGAGTCCGGATCAGTGGTCGAAACAGTAACGGAACCCCCTTCCCGGGATGCGGCCGTGCGACGCCGAACGCTTGCTGCGTGGCCGCTCCGAGCCAAGGTCGCAGCCGTCGTCGCACTCCCGTTGGTGCTGGCCATGGGCTTCGGTGCAGTACGCGTGCAGTCCGAACTGGCTGCCGCAGCCGACCTGTCCGCGGCCGCCGACAACGCACGGATCGTCGAACCGATCCTGCGTCTCGACGCCGTGGTCGGTGCCGACGCAGTCGCAGGTAGGGCGCTGGACCCGGCCGGATTCGACAGTGCCGTCGACACCGTCAGGTCGGTCGTGCAATCGACGGTCGGCTCCGGTTCGGACGTGCAGCAACGTCTCGACCGATCCATCGAGGCCGCCGTCGCCATGCGGGAACGGCTCGTAGGGGAATTCGTGCCGCCGATCGAACGGGCGGACGCCGCCACCGCGGTCACGACGGGTCTGGCAGGTGTCGTCTCCGCCGCGCTCGACGTCGAGAACGCCGAGGTGCGTTCGGCGATCGACGGCGTCACCGTTGCCATGGCCGGGCGCCGAGCCGCGCAGACACAGCAGTTGCTGGTGTCGATCCTCGATCCCGACGTACTGGCGTCGGCCAACCGGACAGCGGGTCGCGAATCCGCCGACATCGACGCGCTCGCAGCGGTTCTCGGCGACGATGCGACGACCGTCGCCGGACTCCGTGCCGAACTCGACAGCCGAATTCGGATGTACGGGTCCGCTGCGGCCGGGGCGCCGACCAATCCGTTCCTGTCGGCCGCCCGCTCTGCCGAGCTGTACACGGCGGCACTGGGCGAATTCTCCGACACTCTCGGATCGTCGTTGTCCGCAGCGGCACTCGACAGGCGCTCGGTCGCACTGCGCGACGCCGCGGTCGTTCTCGGCGCGGTGTTGATCGCGTTGGTTCTGGCGTTGCTCGTCGCGCGGTCGCTCGTGGCTCCCCTCCGGCGACTGCGCCTCGGTGCGCTGTCCGTCGCCCACCGCGAGCTACCGGAGGAGATCGAGCAGATTCGCGGCGGCGGCCGAACGCCCGACATCACGCCCGTTCCGGTGCACACCGGTGAGGAGATCGGGCAACTCGCTCGGGCCGTCGACGCGATTCACGAAGAGGCCCTGCAGCTGGCAGGCGAGCAGGCGCGGCTGCGGGTTCAGGTCGGAAACATGTTCGAGACGCTGTCCCGCCGGTCCAGATCGCTCGTGGACCAGCAGTTGGCGCTCATCGAGGAACTCGAACGCGACGAAGACGATCCGCGTCGACTGGACAGCCTGTTCCGTCTCGATCACCTCGCGACGAGGATGCGTCGTAACGGCGCCAACCTGATGGTTCTCGCCGGGACTCAGTCCCGTCGGCCTCACAGCGACCAGCCGGTAGCGCTGGACGCGGTGCTGAGCGCCGCAGTGTCCGAGGTCGAGGACTACCGCCGCGTGCAGATGCTCGACGTGCCCGACGCCGCGCTCACGGCCGCGTCGGCAGCGGACATCGTCCACCTCGTCGCGGAAGTGATCGACAACGCCCTGCGGTACTCACCTCCGGACAGTGCAGTCGCCGTGACCGGTGCGCGCGCCATCGAAGGCGGAATCCTCCTCGAAGTCGCCGATCGTGGCCTCGGCATGCCACCCGCAGATCTGGAGGAGACCAACAACCGGTTGGCAGTCGGCGGCGAGGTGACACCCGAAACTGCCCGTCGCATGGGTCTTTTCGTGGTGGGTCGGCTGGCCCACCGGCACGGCGTCACCGTGCGGTTGCGGCCCACCCAGGTGCAGGGCGGGTCGTCCGGCGTGACCGTCAGCATGCACATTCCCGTCGGGCTGGTCGTGACTTCCTTCCCGACTTCCGAGCGTCATGCACGACCCACGCCGCGAACGTCGTCGGTGATGTCGGTGCCTGTTGCGGTGACGCCGGAGACACACGACCTGCCGGAGTCTCAGAACGAATCGGTCCTCGAAAGCACTGCGCCCGCCCCGACCGCGCCCGGTCGTGTCAATGGAGTGGCGCACGAATTTCAGCCGGGGAAGCTGCCGAGGCGTCGACCAGGAGCCAGCGGAGTCGACGCGGAGACGTCGCCTGCGTCGTCGGATGCGGGCGACGCACCCGATCGTCGCGCGCAGGGCCCGTCGAATACGGCCGCGTTCTTCGGGGCCCGCCCGGCCGTGCACGCGGCCAGAGCCGACCTCGATTCGGACACACCGATTCCGCCACCACCGGATCCCTTGTCGCCGCGGCCTCAGCAGATGCCGATCTACCAGCGAATGGTCTCCGAGTGGCTGGTGGATCCTGCGACCGGGCATGGGCGTTCGCGGTCGTGGACGACGCCTGCCGATTCGGGATGGGCAGCGGCACGCCACGCCACCGACAGTGCCGTCGGGCAGCGGACGGACGCCGGGCTGCCTGCGCGGCGACCGGGAGCACGACTCGTACCCGGCGCGGTCGATCGGCGAACACCCGAGGGCGGCTCGAACGGTCACGGCCCGCAGGACCGGATTCCGACGCGATCACCGGAGGCCGTCCGCGACAAGCTGACCAGCCACTTCACGGGCGTTCGCACCGGCCGCGCCGAGGACGTCACAGGTCGACACAGAACGGAAGAGGACGAATGAACCATCCCATCGCATCGACGCCCGACCGGTCACTCGACTGGCTGGTCTCGAACTTCGCGCGGGATATCGTGGGGGTCGCGCACGCGGTGTTGGTATCGGCCGACGGTCTGCTCATGGCCGCCAGCGAACAGCTGCCCCGAGAGCGTGCCGAGCAATTGGCCGCGGTCACTTCGGGTTTGGCGAGTCTGTCGTCGGGCGCGGCCAGGTTGTTCGACGGAGGCCCGGTCTTGCAGTCCATCGTCGAGATGGAGAACGGCTACCTTCTGCTCATGAGTGTCGGCGACGGTTCGCACCTCGCGTCGCTCACTGCGTCGACGTGCGATATAGGCCAGGTCGGATACGAGATGGCAGTGCTCGTCGACCGTGTCGGCAGCATGATCGAGCCGTCCGCTCGGATGCGAGATCGGTGATGAATCGTGGACACGACCGATAACGACCTCGAATCGGCGACGGCTGCATCGGAATTCGTTGCCGACGTAGAGGCGATCCCACCGGAGCCTGCTCCGAGCCTGGTTCGCCCGTACATGCTGACCGCTGGACGCACCACGTCCGAGGTCTACCTGCCGCTGGAAGCCCCCGTGCACGTCGTGTCCCACACGGCGCCGAACCCGTGGCCCGCCAGCGACATTCGCTCTCGAATAGTCCAGCTGTGCATCGACGGTCCTTCGGTGGCAGAGATCTCGGCGCGGCTCGACATTCCACTCGGTGTCGCGCGAGTACTCGTCGGAGACCTGGTCGGCACGGGGACACTCCGCGTATCGATGACGCTCGGAGACGACGCAACCGCGGACCAACGCCGCGAACTGATCGGAAGGACCCTCCGTGGACTACGCGCACTCTGACGTCGGAGGCCGGGCGGCATCGACGAAAATCGTCGTTGCAGGCGGCTTCGGAGCGGGCAAGACGACGCTCGTCGGTGCGATCTCGGAAATCGTTCCGCTGCGTACCGAAGCGTTGATCACCGACGCCTCCGAGGGCATCGACGAACTCGACGACACCGCAACGAAATCCACGACGACGGTGGCCATGGACTTCGGCCGCATCACGCTGGCGGACGACCTGGTGTTGTACCTGTTCGGTACACCGGGGCAGCGACGTTTCTGGTTCATGTGGGACGACCTGGTGCGTGGTGCAATCGGCGCAATCGTCCTCATCGACACCCGGCGGCTCGACGACTGTTTCGCCGCCATCGATTACTTCGAAGCGAAGGGGTTGCCCTTCGTCGTCGCCGTCAACGAATTCGACAGTGCGCCGACGTATCCCGTCGACGACATTCGCGAGGCGCTCGCCGTCCCGCCGCACGTGCCCATCATCACCGTCGACGCCCGAGTCACCGAATCGGTCCGCCGCGCCCTGATCACCCTCACCGAGTACGCGCTCGATCGAGTGCACTCCGCCTCGTAAGGAGACACCGTCATGCATCACGCGCACGAGATGAACCACTTCTCGATGGGCCTGTGGCTGCTGTTCCTGGCCTACATCGTGTCCGTAGTGGGATGTGTTGTCGGACTGGCGTGTACGCGTCGATCGGCGGTGGCGTCGACCGAGCGCAGCCGCCTCGGATGGCTCGCCATGGCGGCCGTGTCGATCGGCGGAATCGGCATCTGGTTGATGCACTTCATCGCAATGCTCGGATTCTCGGTGTCCGGCAGCGTCATTCGGTACGACCTGTTCTGGACCGTGGTCTCGGCACTGCTTGCCATCGCTGCGACGATGGTCGGTCTCGTCATCATCGGACGTCGCGTCAACATCTGGACGCTGCTCATCGGTGGCGTCATCATGGGTGTCGCCGTGAACGTCATGCACTACACCGGCATGAACGCGATTCGCATCCAAGGATCGGTGTCCTACGACACGACGCTGGTAGCCATCTCGGTGGTCATCGCCGTCGTTGCCGGCACGCTGTCGCTGTGGTTCACCCTCGTCCTGCAGAGGCCGCTGCTGCTGCTCGCGGCCGGAATCGCCATGGGCGTCGCCGTGGTGGGTATGCATTACACGGGCATGGCCGCCGTGCGCGTATCCGTCGACCCGGCCCTGCCGATCCCGCAGGGCCTCGAGGTGTTCGGGTTCCTGTTCCCGGTGTTCGTCGTCGGCCTGCTGGCCCTCGCCGCCCCGATCGCGGCGCTGCTCACCCTGTCGGACGACGACCTCGACGCCGCTGAAGCCGAGGCAACTCACCTTCCCGTTGCGTAGCAGCTACGTCAGCAAGGCGCGGCCCAGATCGGTACCCGAACGCCAAGCGCTCTCCACGCGCGGCGCGCCGTTCGGGCACCACTGGTCGCCGGCGAATCCCGTTCGGCGACCATCGGATTCGATCAGCGCGAAGGATGCGTCGTGACTCGACTCGGGCTTACCGAAGCTCCAGCGGTGTACGTGCGTCCATGTCGGCCGGTCGGTGTCGAGTAGTTCGACGAGTGCGGTGACGACGGGGTCTGCTGCCGTGTCGGGGTCGCCGAGATGTGCACGCGCGAACTCGGCCGTCGTGTGTGCGACGAGTACCGGAGCACCGTCACCGCGTCGCGCGCCGTCGTCGGCAAGAAACTCCACGATCGGGTGGTCGTTGACGAACGCCGCGTCCCGAAAGGGAAGTCGCAGTTCGTCGAAGCCGACGACGACCGTCAGAACCGGCTGGTAGTCGACGGGTTCGGGAACCGTCGTGAGACGGGCAGCCTGCGGATCGGGCATCGCGAGAACGACGTCACCGTCCGGGAGCCCCTCGACCGTGACGCTCTCGACAGGCACGTCGGCCAGCATGGACCGGACGAGCGAACGGAGCCCTCCCGGGGTACGCCATCGCGTCGGACCGGTGCTGGTCTCGGGGTCCGAGTCGGGGGCCAGAACACCGAACGTGTCGGTCCACGGCCGAGCGAGGCCTGCGGACTCCCAACGCGACACGAGTGCGGCGAATTCGGGATCACGCACCGTGAAATATCCGGCACCGATGTCGACGCGTCGGCCGTGTAGTTCGGGTGATGCCATCCGGCCACCCACTGCCCGGCCGCGTTCGACGAGCCGAAACGGAACCCCGGCGTCGCGGAGGACGGTGGCACAGGCCGCCCCGGCAATGCCCGCGCCGACGATCGTGACGGGTGCGTCGAAGCGCGTCATCGGCGTGACCGCCCGATCGACCATTCCACGGCCGCGTCGGCGTGGATCGCCGTCGTCGGGAACACCGGAACCGGGGAATCCTCGGAAGAGACGAGCAGCTCGATTTCCGTGCAGCCGAGGATGATTCCCTGGGCACCCTCCGCAACGAGCGACGAGATGACCCGTCGGTACACCTCCCTGGACGAGTCCGTGATGATCCCGCGGCACAGCTCCTCGTAGATGATGCGGTGGACGTCGGCGCGATCGTCGGACGACGGCACGACGACACCGAGCCCACTGTTCTCGAGACGCTCACGGTAGAACGACTGCTCCATCGTGAACGCGGTGCCCAGAAGGCCGACCGTGGTGACCTCGGTGCGCTTGACGGCGGCCGCGGTCGCGTCGGCGATGTGGAGGACCGGAATGGACACCGCGGCCTCGATGGCGTCGGCCACCTTGTGCATGGTGTTGGTGCACAGCACGACGATCTCGGCTCCGGCGTGCTGCAGATTGACGGCGTCCTCCGCGAGGAGGGTTGCCGCGGAATCCCAGTCGCCTGCAACCTGCAGCGCCTCGACCTCCGCGAAATCGAGCGAGTCGAGAATGCAGCGTGCCGAATGGATTCCGCCGAGGCGGTCCCGAACGCCTTCGTTGATCAGGCGGTAGTACAGGGCACTGCTTTCCCAGCTCATTCCGCCGAGCAAACCTATGACACGAGGTCCTGAACGCATGGGGTCGACGGTAGTCGAAAGTCGAACCGTCCGGCGAACGAGTTTCGTCTTCGCCGTCGACCCCGTGCGATCACGCGTCGACAGCGACCTTCGACGCGGCACTCAGGGTGGGGTAGTGGTGGGGCAGCCGCATCGACACCAGGTCCTTGCGTCGGACGACGTTCGTCGGATATACGCTGTCGAGATTGGTGGTGTCGACGACGGCCGTTGCCGTGCCCCTTTCGGTCGTCACGACGCTCTCGCCACGCGGAAACGCGAAGGTGTCCGGACCGAAAACGCCGCTGTGCCCGTCGAATCCGCGGTCCGGATCGAATGCGTTCGCGAAGGCGAACCACACGTTGTTCTCACCCGCCCGCACCCGCATGTGGTGCCAGTGCAGAGGATCCGCATCGGTCAGGATTGCGCCCTGGTGCGGAATGGTGGTGCCGACGTGACCGCCGACCGGTGCGGACATCGCCGCGGGACAGACGACGATGTCGCATCCCCGAAGGGCGAGAACACGTCCGGCCTCGGGGAAGTGAACGTCGTTGCCCAGCAGGATTCCGACGCGTCCGGCAGGCAGGTCGAGCACGGCCCAGCTGTCGCCTGCGTCGAAGAACTCCGTGTCGGCCGGCGCGACATGGGTCTGGCGATAGCTGCCCAGGATTCCGGACGGACCGACGACGACGGCGGTGTTGTAGAACGTCGCGTCGGCGAACTCTGCGAGGCCGACGACGACCGTCGTGGAGGTTCTCGCGGCCGCGTCGGCGATCCGTGCGAGGGAGGGCCCGTCGAGCGATTCCGCCACCGCGGACGCCGGACGATCCGTCGACAGCGGTCCGGTGATCGACAACTCCGGAAAGACCAGCAGCTCACCGCCGTTCGCCTTCGACATAATGTTCTCGATGGCGGCGACGTTGGCTTCGACATCGGTGGTGGGCGTGGACTGCACGACCGTCACCGCGGTGCGAGCGCCGTCGGGCAACGTGCGGTGTCCGTAGAGGGAGAAGAAGTCCAGCGGGTTCCAGAGGAATGTGTTCGACTGCAGTTCGCGGTAGAGCTCCGGCCTGCGATCGCCCCACGGGTTCTGCTCTCGGGCGCGCGCCGGGTCGATCTGCGCGTACACGATGCCGTTTCCGGAGTCGATCGACGACGCGACGGTGCCGTCGGGCTCGATGATGCACGTCCCGCCGCTGAATTGCACGGTGCGCTCGAGGCCCCAGCGGTTGCTCTCGACGACGTAGCACCGGTTCTCGAAGGCGCGGCTGATCCAGTACGGAGCCGGCGTGCGTTCGGCGAGCCAGTTGCTGATGTGGCAGATCACGTCCGCACCGTCGAGAGCCACGACGCGCGCGGTCTCCACGAAGTGCATGTCCATGCAGATCAGCAAAGAGATCCGGCCGATGGGGGTATCGAACACCTGGTGGCCGAGATTTCCCGGTGCCGCCCACTTCGGTTCGGCGATGTACGAGTGCGTCTTTCGATGCTTGCCCACCACGCCGTCGGGACCGACGAGCACGGCGGCGTTGTAGAACAGGCCGGTGTCCGCGTCGACCTCTGGCATTCCGACGACGACATAGCAGCCGTGTTCGCTCGCTACGGCAGCGAACGCATCCGTCGTCGGGCCGGGGACGGTTTCGACGACGGTGGCTGCCTCGTCGTAGTCGTACAGGCAGTATCCGGTCGTCGCCATCTCCGGAGTGGTGATCAGCTTCGCGCCGTGCCGGGCGGCTTCGCCGACCAGCGCGAGAAGGTCCGCGACATTGCCGGACTTGTCGAACAGCGTCGGCTCGTACTGAATCGCTGCTGCTTCGTAAGGTGCTACGGAAGTCATCGTGTCGGTCCTATCGGTGCGTCGGGGTCGCGTCGGGCAAATCGGTGTGTTGTTCCGCAGCGGGCAGGGTGGTGGGTGTGTAGAAGCGTCCGCGGGTGGCGATCGTCAGCGGAATGTAGACGATCGGTCCGACGAACATCGCGATGAACGACGCGTAGTACGACGGGTATACGCCGAAGACGCCCAGAGCGCCGATGACGATTCCCAGCATCATCGCGGTGATTCCGCACGGATTCCAGGTGCGTACGAAGCCGTCGCGGAATTCGATGTTCGACGACGGTGCCAGCCCGAGCCACTTGCGACAGACGAAGTAGTCGGCGAGCAGGATGAAGATCCACGTGTTGGTCATGATGCCGGTGACGGCGAGGAACTTGTCGGTGTACTGCAGAACGTTGATGGGGTACAGAGCAATTCCGATGACGAGAAGCGCCACCATCCACCACTGACGTCCGAACTTGCGGGGCGACAACGCATCCCATGCATTGGAGAGCGCGAGCGATCCGGAGTAGAGGTTCATGACGTTGATGCGAACCTGGGTGACGATGGCGAAGACGACACCGAGCAGACCCATCACGACGGCGAAGTAGAGGCCGGGGTCGGTGGCGGACAGCTCGGGCGTCGCTGTGCCGTCGAAGTGACGCAGCATCGTGAAGCCGAGGAAGACACCGAGAATCATCACGACGACGATCATCAGCAGCTCCGACAGCATCAGACCTGCAGTGCCGCGGTAGGTGACCTCCTTCTTGACGAATCGGCCGTAGTCGGTCGCGATGAGTGCCTGGAAGACGATCTGGCCGTTGACGAGGCTCAGTGCCTGCCACATCGCGGTCGACGAGAAGCCGCCCGTCGCTTCCCATTCGCCGGGGCCCACGAGAACGTAACCGCTCGCGAGCATGTACATGCCGATCGCGAACAGAACGAGGAAGATCGGCATGCCGAACTTCTGCAGGACGTTCATCGAATGCATTCCGCGCCAGGAGAAGTACAGCGCGACGAGCGCGACGACAGCGAACACGACCGTCGCCCAGAACGAGTCTATGTCGATGCCCGCGAACTCGCTGAGGCCGTGTGAGACGATGCTGCCTTCGAAGATGAAATAGAAGACGTAGTTCACCGCGTAGACAAGCGAGGCAACCGCGGAGCCCTTCGTTCCGAATCCGAGACCGCGCGTCAGAAGCGGGAGCGAAAGCCCCTCCTGGCTGGCGATCCGCATGATCAGGCTTCCGATCAGGGTCGCACCGACGACCATGTAGGCGATCGGAACGAGGAACATCGGCCAACCGACGAGAAAGCCGATCTGGCCGCCGAGCGAGAACCAGAACATCGCGGTGACGTTGCCCGTCAACACCAGCAGAATTGCCGGCCTAGGCCAGCGCTGGCTCGCCGGTACGCGCGATGTCGCATAACTTTCGATCTGATCGTCGAGGCTGGTGGCCGGCCCCTCGAAATATTTCTTCATGTTCATGACGCGTGTCCAGTTCTTCTCGATCGACGCGGTGGCTCATGGGCCGTCCGCGGGTGCGCGGGGCGCCGTGGTCGGTGGGATGCGCAGCCAGCGGTGATGGTCGACACGATGCTGCGCTCCCAGAAGAATACTTCCTACAGACACTATTTTTCTAGGAACTATGTAAATTTCTCGAGACGGTCTTGGATTCGTACATTTCGGGCCGAAACACCTGTGGCCCCGCACCCTTGACGGGTACGAGGCCACAGTGCTGGTGAACTCAGAAGATCGTGCGATACAGCTCGGCGATCTCGTCGGCGGTCGGAACCACCGGGTTGTTTCCCGGCGAGCCCGACGCAAGGGCCTGCTCGGCCATCAAGGGGATCAGTTCGTCCCATCGCGCCTTGTCGATGCCGTACTTGCTCGGGGACGGAACCTCCACGTCCGCGCACAGCGTGTCGATGAACTCGATCAACTTCGACGACGCCACATCGTCGCTGTCGTGTTGATCGGCCGCACCCAGCTGGCGAGCGCAGTCGGCGTAGCGTCCGCGCGCACCCGGAATCGAGAACGCGGTGACCGCAGGAAGTAGCATCGCATTCGAAAGACCGTGTGCGACATGGAAGTGCGCACCGATCGGACGGCTCATGCCGTGCACGAGACACACGCTCGCGTTGGAGAACGCCATGCCTGCCTGCGTCGACGCGTGCATCATGTTCTCGCGTGCCTCACGATCCGAACCATCTCTGTACGCCCGCAACAGATACCGGCCGATCGTCTTCATCGCCGACAGGGCCAAACCGTCGGAAATCGGGTTCGCCTTCTTGCTGACGTACGCCTCGATGGCGTGAGTCAGCGCGTCGACGCCGGTATCGGCCGTCAATCGAGCAGGCATCGACATCGTCAGATCGGAGTCGACGATCGACGCGATCGGCAGGAACGACAAGCCGGGGCACAGCATCTTCTCGTCGGTCGAGACGTCGGTGATGATCGTGAACTGCGTTGCTTCCGAACCGCTTCCGGCCGTCGTCGGAATCGCGACGATGGGCAGCGCCGGACCCGTGTACACGCGCGGCGCCTTGAAATCACGCATCTCACCGCCCTGCTTCGTCAGCACGGCAAGGGCTTTCGCGGTGTCCATCGGGCTACCGCCGCCGAAACCGATGATGACGTCGGCGCCGTGCGCCTGTACCGCGTCGAGACCGGCCTGCAGCGATTCCGTGGTCGGATCGGGAACGGTTTCGGAGAACACCGCGCCCTGCTTCCCCGCGGCCTCGATGATCTTCAGCAGCCGATCGGCAGATCCATTGCTCACCATGAACGCATCGGTGACGAGCAGGGGGCGCTCGACGTCGAGATCGGACAGAACCGAACCCAACTCCTCGACTGCGCCCGAGCCGAGTTTCAGAAACCGCGGAAACGAAATGTTGGCAACCATGCACTACTCCTTAGGGCTACGCCTCGTGCGTGTTAGAACTACGCCTCGTGCGCGCGAATGTATAGCGGGCTATACATTCGCGCGCACGTGGGGGTGTCAGCTGTTTTCGGGGAATCCGAGGTTGATGCCGCCGTGGCTGGGGTCGAGCCAGCGGCTGGTGATGGCTTTGCCGCGGGTGAAGAAGTGGATGCCTTCGGTGCCGTGGGCGTGGGTGTCGCCGAAGAGGCTGTTCTTCCAGCCGCCGAAGCTGTAGTAGGCCATGGGGACGGGGATGGGGACGTTGATGCCGACCATGCCGACCTCGACTTCGTTCTGGAACCTGCGTGCTGCGCCGCCGTCGTTGGTGAAGATGGCGGTGCCGTTGCCGTAGGGGTTGTCGTTGATCAGTTGGAGGGCTTCGTCGTAGCTGTCGACGCGGACGACGGACAGGACGGGTCCGAAGATTTCGTCGGTGTAGATGCTCATGTCGGTGGTGACGTTGTCGATCAGGGTCGGTCCGAGCCAGAATCCGTCTTTGCCGCCGTCGGGCTGGACTTGGCGGCCGTCGACGACGATGGTGGCGCCTGCTGCTTCGCCGGCGTCGACGTAGGAGGCGACTTTGTCGCGGTGCGCCTGGGTGACGAGGGGGCCCATGTCGGAGTTCTTGGTGCCGTCGCCGGTGACGAGGGGGGTGGTGCGTTCGACGATTTTCGCGACGAGGTCGTCGGCGATGTCGCCGACGGCGACGAGTGCGGAGATGGCCATGCAGCGTTCGCCTGCGGAGCCGAAGCCGGCGTTGACCATGGCGTCGGCGGCGAGGTCGAGGTCGGCGTCGGGGAGGACGATGGCGTGGTTCTTCGCGCCACCCAACGCTTGGACGCGTTTACCGTTCGCGGTGCCGACGCTGTAGACGTATTGGGCGATGGGGGTGGAGCCGACGAAGGAGATCGCTTTGATCTTCTTGTTTTCGAGGAGTTCGTCGACGGCGAGTTTGTCGCCTTGCAGGACGTTGAACACGCCTGCGGGTAGTCCTGCTTCGGCCCAGAGGTTCGCGATCCAGATGGAGGCGGTGGGGTCTTTTTCCGATGGCTTGAGTACGACGGTGTTGCCGGCGGCGATGGCGACGGGGAAGAACCACATCGGGACCATGGCGGGGAAGTTGAAGGGGGAGATGATGCCGACGGGACCGAGGGGTTGGCGGATGGAGTAGACGTCGACTTTGGTGGAGGCGTTCTCGGTGAACCCGCCCTTCAGCAGGTGCGGTATGCCGCAGGCGAATTCGACGACTTCCTGGCCGCGGGAGATTTCACCCAATGCGTCGGAGAGTACTTTGCCGTGTTCGGCGGTGATGATTTCCGCCAACTCGCCCTTGCGTTCGTTCAGGAGTTCGCGGAATTTGAACAGGACCTGCACGCGCTTGGCGAGGGAGGTGTCGCGCCAGGCGGGGAACGCGGCTGCGGCGGCGTCGATGACGGTGCGGGCATCGTCCAGATTGGCCAGTGCCAGTTGTCCGGTGACCTCGCCGGTAGCGGGGTTGGTGACCGGTGCGGTGTTACCGGAGGTGCCGGCGAATTCCTTGTTGTCCAGCCAGTGCGCGATAGTCGTCACAGATATTCCTTCGCTCGAGATGTGACACCAGTCTCGTAGGCATACATGCCCCTGTCAAAGGCCAATCGCGCACCTGTGCGTGCAAAAATGCACGCGCTGATACGCTGGCGAAATGTTCACCGCCGACCATCTCCGCTTCTTCCTCGAGGTGTCCCGTCACGGTCGCCTGAACGAGGCGTCGAAAGCGCTCGGTGTCGATCACACGACTGTCGGTCGTCGGATCACGAGTTTGGAAAAGCTTGCGGGACAACGGCTTTTCGATCGCACACCCAGTGGGTGGAGATTGACGGAGGCGGGGGACAGGCTGGTCGGCTACGCGGAGACGGTCGAATCGGCGTTGATCGCCGCGTTCGAGGATCAGACGTCGACGATGGGATCGCTCACGGGGTCGGTTCGTATTGCGGCTCCGGACGGGTTCGGCGCATTCGTCTTGACGCCCAATCTGACAAAGCTGCGGAGCCGTCACCCCGATCTCGACGTCGAGCTGGTGACCGCTACCGAGCACAACTCTCTGAACACGCGCGAGTTCGACGTCGCCATCACGCTGGAGCAGCCGTCGGCGCGGCTCGTCTCGTATCGCAAACTGGCCACGTACTCACTGCACCTGTACGCGACGAGGGACTACCTGGCGAGGACGGCCGCGATCTCGAAGATCGACGATCTGCGAGACCACACACTGATCTGGTACGTCGGGGCGCTGCTCGACGTGGCGCCGTTGCGCATCCTGGACTCGATCCTCGCGGACGGGCGTGCGCAGATTCAGACCAACAACATCACCGGGCACTGGCTCGCGGCCAAGAACAGCCTGGGCATCGCGCCGCTACCCAGTTACATCGGCGAGCCGGATGGTGCGCTCGAACGCGTTCTGCCGGAACAGTTCTCGATCGATCGCACGTACTGGGTCGCGGTTCCACGCGAGCTGACGTCGCTCGCAAGGGTCAAAGCCGTCGACGAACTCCTGACGTCGATCGTCGCGGATGCGCCCCATCTGCAATCCGGTCAGTGATCGGCAGGCGCGCGGTCGGCCGCCGCGTTGCGGTGCAGTGTCTCGAGCATGCCTTCGAGTAGTGCGCGGTCGGAGTCCGCGCCGAAGAGCTCGCGGTGCAGAGCTTCGACATCCGACGCCAACGCGTCGTACTTCTGTTGTCCGCGAGTGGTAGTGCGAATCAGCACCTGACGGCGGTCGACCGTGCCCGATCGCCGGTGGACGAGATTGTTCGCGACAAGGCGGTTCACGACCTTGGTCAGAGTCGGAGGCGGCAGCAGTGCGAACTCGGCCGTTTCGGCCATCGTGTGACCGTCGCCGTCGGACAGCAGGCAGAGAACGCGCCATTCCTCCAGGTCCAGATCTGCCGGTGCCAGCAGCGTGCGCATACGCTCGCCGACCAAGCGATCGACGGACGCGAGCAGTCGGTCCGTGCCCGGAGCACGATCTGGCCGTTCGGAAAGGCTCACGCGATCGCACTCCTATCATGAAGGGATTCTCCGCAGAGGAGTCTAGGCGACGGCAGGTGAACGGACGAATGAATGTGACGCGGGCACGCAGCGATGCGACGTTCACCGTCGGCATCGTGTTTCCCATGTCCGGATCGTTCGGTCTCGTCGGACCGTCGAGCGAATTGTCCGCGCAACTCGCACAGGAGGAGCTCAACGCCAACGACGGCGTGCTCGGAAGACGCGTCGAACTGGTGCCGATCGACGGGGGGCGCGACCCGGCCGTCGTCGCGGGAGAGATACGTAGGCTCGTCGACGTCGGAGCCCTCGACGCGGTCGCCGGGATGCATACATCCGCGGTGCGCCGTGCGCTGATTCCCATCACTGCCAACAGAATTCCGTACGTCTACACGTCGCTCTACGAGGGTGGGGATCGGTACCCCGGTCTGTTCGTCACCGGTGAAACACCATCGGCGCAGCTGATTCCGGCGTTGGACGTCATGGTCGACGACTTGGGCCGCAGGCGGTGGGCTGTGGTCGGCAACGACTACGTATGGCCCCGCAAGACGGCCGCCATCGTCACCGAGTACCTGCACTCGATCGGCGTGTCGGTGGTGTTCGGTGACTTCTCACCGATCGGCACCGTCGACTACGCCCAGACCGTATCCGGCATCGAGAGATCCGGGTGCGACGGCGTCGTCGTCCTGCTGCTGGGCGACGACGCCGTCGCGTTCCATCAGGCGTTCGCGTCCGCGGGACTGGACCGTCGGTGCGTCCGGCTCAGCCCACTGATGGACGAGAACATGCTGCTGGCGACCGGATCGGAAAACGCCCGCGAGTTGTACGTCTCCTCAGGCTATTTCGAGACGCTCGGCACGTCGGAGAGTCTCGACTTCTCCGGCCGATTCTCGTCCCGCTTCGGGGTCGACGCGCCGATAGTCGGTTCACTCGGTCAGTCGTGCTACGAGGGAATCACGATGTTGGGGGAGATGGTCGACCGCGCGGGGTCGGCCGAGGTGACGGCATTGGAGTCGATCGCCCAGAACTTCTCGTACGACGGCGCACGCGGTCATCTGAAGATGACCAACGGCCATGTCTCGCAACCGATCTACCTTGCCAAAGCGGGTGAGTTCGATTTCGACGTGCTGGTCGAGATCACTCCGAGGCGCGTGTCGTGACGGAAAACGTTCGATCCGTCTACGGTGGTGGGCATGACTGTAGAAGATTTCGGTGGGCGTCGAACGATTTCGGCGGAGGAGCTGTTGGTCGTGGTCGGTGACTACCAACTCGTCGGCGACGACGGCGAATCTCGCGGCCGCATCGAAGCCGTTGCGCAGGACGGTCTCGCCGTGGTCGTCACGGTCACCGAAGGAGACGACATCGTCGGCGTCGAGTTCGCACCGGATGAGCAGGTGACCATCGAACCGTACGACGGCGGCAAGGCTCCGGTCGTTCCCTGACCGTCGAACATGTTCGCGCGGTGGGCATTCGACGACGAACGACTTACAACGGTGTAACTTCCTGCACTTTCGTAACACTGGTCACATCGGTCACACTCGAGCTATCCTGTGGCTGACCTCCGTCGTCGGAAGGAAGGACGTGCTGTGCGAATCAGCCTGTCCCGCACGAAGATCGGTGTCTCCGCCGCGCTGTCCGCCGCAGCGGTTCTCGCCTCGGGTGGTGTCGCAAGCGCTGAACCGGCACCGCCCACCCCGGCGGATGCGCGCGCGATCATCGAATCGATCGCAGCACCTGCCACCCCTGCTCTGTACAACTCCGCGCAGGACAATTTGGTCAAGGGAAACTACGACGTCGGGTTCGCGGCACTGGACGCGCTGGCGCTGGCGGCGCCGCAGGATTCCAACGTGCCCGCCCTGCAGGCCTTCTACCGGAACGCCGCCAACGACCCGCGCGGCCGGGACGCAGCGTTGGAACGGCTCGGTGGCCTGGACCCCGAACTGCATGCCGCAGTCGAGCGTGCGATCGACATCATCGCCACTTCGGCGGAAGCTCCCGTCGAGTGGGCGCCCGTCTACGACGGTGCACGAACCGCGATCGTTGTGCTCGGCTTCGGACTGGCGGATGACGGCTCGATGCGCGACGAACTGATCGACAGGTTGACCGGTGCTGCTGCCGCGGCGACGGCGTCACCCACGTCACCGGTCGTCGTCACGGGTGGAAATCCCCGGAACGGCGTGGCGGAGGGGGATGCCATGCGTACCTGGCTGATCGACAACGGAGTTGCGGCAGAACGGATCCACGTCGAGAACCGTGCGAACTCGACACCCCAGAATGCGGTGCTGACGCAACCTCTGCTGCGGGACATCGGAGCGCAGAGCGTTGTACTGGCCACCTCGGCGAACCATGTCCGACGGTCGATATCCGACTTCGCCATCGCCGGATCGAACGTGATCGGCGCAGTGAGTCTCGACCCCGAGTCGATTCCCGAGGTCCCCGCGCTGGGTCTCGATTCTCGGCTCGGGCTGACAGTCGACGCGACGAAGGTCGTCGGAATCCCGCGCGTGTACGAGTGAGTCAGACTGCAGGCGGGGGCGCCGCGGCGTCGAGTCGCTTCCGGGCGCGCCGACGTCGACCACGCACGATGACGAACACCAACAGTGCGAACAGCACGGCGGCGACGACGGCGCCCACTGCGGTGGCGCCTCGGAAGCCCGGCGCACCGGTGTTCATGTTCTGAGCGGCGGCCAGCGCCGCGTTGCCGTTGCCCGCGACGATCGACAACGTCATCAGATTGGGCACGGCGACGACGACCGCGAGTAGCGCCGCGACGATCGCGGTGACCTTGCCGCCACGGCGCCCCCGCACCGACCAGGCCACGAAGAACAGCAGCAGCGGAACGAGAGTGCACACGAGGCCGAAGACGAGACCCCACAGAATGCCCTTGCCGAAGGACTGATCCGCGAGCTGCGACATGCGGATGCCCCACCACCGCGGCACGAACGCTGCGAGGGCGAAGTACGCGATGATCAGCGCCACCACTCCGATGGCGATCATGATGGCCTTGTTGACCCAGCCGGGCCTGCGGGATGTCGTGCTGTCGGGGGACGTGCCGTCGACGGTCATGACGACGATCCTAGCTTCGGTATTTCGGTGACAGTCGCCACATGTGACGGCCCCCTCATCTGCGTTCTTTTGTCTGTGTCCGTCGGTAACAATCAAGATCGGTTCAAGCCCGTACGCGGGTGTTTCTGCGATCTCAGGGGGTACATCATGACGCTGTTCTTGATGGGAGCGGTCGGCTTCGTCGGTTTGGCCATGGCCATGCTCGGTTCGGGTCGAGACTTGAATTTCGACAACCGGCAGATGACGGCCGCCTACCGGTCGCGCTGGACCTGATTCCCCAGCCGTGACGGGGCCGATCGGGCGGGCGCCGCGCGCCCGATCGGCCCATCGGACGAGTTCGCTATGTTCGAGCGTATGAACAAGCGGCACAATCGATCGCGTGCCACCGGCTTACTGCTGGGATACGCACTCGACCGAGCACTCGGCGATCCCCGTCGGTTTCACCCGGTCGCCGGTTTCGGTCGATGCGCCGCGGGGCTCGAGCGGTGGATCTACCGAGACAGCCGAGTTGCCGGTGTCGTGCACACGTCTGTTCTCGTCGGTGGCTGCGTCGGCCTCGGGGCCGCGGCGACCGAGACAGCCCGACGATGGGGCGCGGTCGGAGAGATCACTCTCGTGGCAGCGTCGACGTGGGCTGCACTCGGTGGAACATCGCTCGCGCGGACGGGAACTCGGATGGCCCGGAGCCTCGACGACGGTGACGTCGCCGCCGCGCGCGCTCTGCTGCCGTCGTTGTGTGGTCGCGACCCGAGCGTGCTCGACGAGGCGGGTCTGGCGCGGGCGTCGGTGGAATCGGTCGCGGAGAACACCTCGGACGCCACCGTCGGCGTGCTGTTCTGGGGTGCGACCGCAGGCGTGCCCGGCATTCTCGGCTATCGCGCCGTCAACACCTTGGACGCGATGATCGGATACAGGTCGCCGAGATATCGACGTTTCGGCTGGTTCGCGGCGAGACTCGACGACGTCGTCAACCTCGTACCCGCCCGGCTGACCGGTGCGCTGACCGTCCTTCTGTCGCCCGCCGTCGGTGGTCGGGCGCCCGACGCGATCCGCGCCTGGCGTCACGACGCGTCTCGCCATCCGAGCCCGAATGCGGGCGTCGCCGAAGCGACGGCGGCAGGCGCGCTCGGCGTCCGCCTCGGTGGGCGCACGGAATACGCCCACGGCGTCGAGATCCGCGCGACGCTGGGAACGGGCCGGGAGCCGACGGCGTCGGACATCGGACGGGCGGCGCGCTTGTCGACGCTCGTGCAGGGTGCCGCGACCGTCGCGTCAGCGGTTCTTGCCGTAGCGGTCGGCCAGACGCACGTCGTTCGCCGTGCGCTCGGCTGACCGTTCCTTCTCCTTCTTCGCGGCGCGACGTTCCTTGCGGGTCGGCAGCGTGAATTCCGGTTCGACAGCCGTCGACTCGGGCTCTGCGGCGACCGGCTCGGAGGCGCGGTCGATGGTATCGGGCTCGGTCGGGGTGGGCGGCGTGTCGCCGACGATGTCCTGACCCTTCGCTTTTCGGCGCTCTCGCCATTCCGCTCGCACGAAATACGCGAGCCCGAGCGGTGCCATGATGCCGAACGCGAGCCACTGCAGTCCGTACGAGAGGTAGGGACCCGCGTCGGTCTGCGGAAGGTCGATGAGACCGAGCCCGCCGGGCTGTCCGTCGTCGAGCTGCAGGTAGCCGTCGACCGGTGAGAGACCGACGGCCTCACCGATCTGCCCCGGAGCGATGTTGTACACCTGCAGGTGCCCGGCCTCGTCGATCGGTTGTCGTGAACTACCTTCGGACACCCGAAGCCGTGCGTCGAGAGTGATCGGCCCGGTCGGCGCAGGTTCGATGGCCGGGGGAGCGGTGCCCTGGACGGGCAGCACGTACCCGCGGTTCACCAGGACGACGGGGCCGTCCTGTAGCTGGAACGGCGTGACGACTTCGTACGCGGGCTGGTCTCGGATGACCCGAAGCCGGACGAGCACGTCCTTGTCGGGAATGTACGACCCCTCGGCCACGACGCGTCGCCACTCGTCGTCCGGCGCGAACCCGTCGGCATTCAGGACCTGCGAGATCGGCACGGGATCGGCGTTCACCGACTGCTCGATCAGGTCGTTGCGGTGTGAGGTCGAGGTGTTCTTGCCGAGCTGCCAGGGCGCGAGCACGTAGAAGCACATGAAGGCGAACGCCACGACGACGACCGCCAGCGCCAACCAGCCCGGTCGCAGCAGGAATTTCAGCCTTCGCACACCACTACCGTAGCGGCTGGTCCGACGTGATCTACGACGCCTCGTCGGAGACGCGTTCGCCGGCCCATCTCACGAGACCGGGCATCGCTGCTTCGATCTGCTCGCGAACCTCGGTGAACGCGCTGTCGGACGAGTAGTACGGGTCGGCGACGGACTCCGAGTCGGCGTCGTCGTCGAACGAGCGCAGCAGTGCGATGCGGTCGGCGGGAGCGCCCAACTGCAGGAGTTGTCGCGCATGTCCCGAGTCGAGTGCGACGAGGAGGTCGGCCGCGAGATGGCCGTCGTCCACCTGCGCTGCCACGTGGTCGGCGTCGTATCCATGCGCCTCGAGCTCGGCGACGGCACGCGGATCGGCGCCCTCGCCTTCGTGCCAGCCGTCGATGCCTGCACTCGAGACTCGAACGCTCTGCTCGAGACCTGCTTCGAGCAGGAACTGGTCGAAGATCTTCTCGGCCATGGGGGAGCGGCAGATGTTGCCGGTGCAGACGAAGGCGATGTGCACGCCGGGCTTACGCAACGGTGTTGTCACCGAGCACCTTCGTCAGCTCGTCCATCGTCGTCACGGTGAACGCGGCATCGTCGTTCTCGCCGTCGATGCCGTATCCCCAGTCGACGTAGACCGCGGGGATTCCGAACCGAGCGGCACCGTGCACGTCGTGGTCACGGTCGCCGACCATGATCACACCCGGCGTTCCGCCGTCGGCGATCTCCTTCGGGATCAGACCGAGATTGCGGAGCGAGTGCGCGATGACGTCGGGCTTCGCGCGTCGGACGCCGTCGCTGCTCGCGCCGCCGATGAATTCGAAATACTTCGACAGACCGAAGTGGTCGAGGATCCGGTGCGCGAATCGCTCGGACTTCGACGTCGCGACACCCAGCCGGATGCCACGCGACTGCAGCTCCGCCAGAACCGGCTCGATGCCGTCGAACACCGAGTTCTCGGCCCAGCCCTGGGCGTCGTACCGCTCGAAGTACGCGGCGAGCGCGCGCTGAGCCACGTCCTCGGCAAGGCCCATCGTGCGGAACGAGTCGATGAGGGGCGGTCCGATCACCAGTGCCAGTTGCTTCTCGGTCGGCTCGGGTGCTCCGACGGACGCCAGAGCGTGGCGGAAACCGGCGAGAATGCCGGGCGCCGAGTCGGTCAGCGTTCCGTCCAGGTCGAACAGCACGACAGAGGCCTGCACGTTCGTCGATTCCGGGGGCTTTGTCATGACAAAACCATATCGGTGAGGCCGCCGACTACGCTCACTGGCAACGAAAGGACCGCTCGAAGTGCTCTCACGATCGCTGCTGCGCCATCACGGCGACGCCGAAGTCGGCGACGGTCTCGTCGATTTCGCGGTCAACGTCCAAGGGACGGCCCCGCCGCTGTGGCTTCGCGACCGCCTGGCCGGCAAACTCGGCGAACTCGGTGCGTATCCGTCCGCCGCGGCGGACCTGCGCGCGCGGGAGACGGTTGCCCGCAGGCACGGCCGCAGTCCCGACGAGGTGCTGTTGCTCGCCGGAGGCGCCGAAGGCTTCGCGATGCTGCCGAGGCTGCAGCCACGCTCGGCGGCCGTCGTGCATCCGTCGTTCACCGAACCCGAACTCGCGCTGCGCGAGGCCGACATCGACGTCGTACAGGTCGTCCTGCCGCCGCCGTACGTACTCGATCCGGCGCTGGTGCCGGCGTCGGCCGACATGGTCGTCGTCGGTAACCCGACCAATCCGACGTCCGTGTTGCATCGACGGGAGACCGTCCTCGCCCTGCGGCGCCCCGGGAGAGTCGTCGTCGTCGACGAAGCGTTCGCCGACGCGGTTCCGGGTGAGTCCCAGTCGCTGGCGGGTGACGCGCTGCCGGACGTGCTGGTGCTGCGCAGTTTGACCAAGACCTGGGCGCTCGCGGGCCTGCGGTGCGGCTACGTTCTCGGTCCGCCGGACCTGTTGGCGTCGCTGGCGCACGGTCGCGCGCACTGGCCGGTCGGCACCCTGCAGCTCGAAGCCATCACCGCATGCAGCGAACCGGCCGCGGTCGATCTGGCGGCGACGCAGGCGTCGAGCATCGCCGAGAATCGGGACGCGATGATCGCCCGCTTGGTCGGTCTGGGCGTCGGCGTGCACACGCCGGCGCATGCCCCGTTCCTGCTGGTCCAGGTGCCGTCGGCTGCCGACGTCCGTGAGCGGCTGCGCGCGGAGGGGGTGGCTGTGCGCCGATGCGACACGTTCCCCGGACTGCCGCCGCACCACCTGCGCGTCGCCGTCCGTGGTGCCGAGCACGTCGACGTCCTCGTCGACGCACTGAGACGCGTTCTGTAGAGAAGGAGACATCCGTGTCCGAACCCCACGTCAGCCTCGCCGACGTGATCGCCGTCCTCGACCGTGCGTATCCGCCCCGGCTCGCCGAGAGTTGGGACTCGGTCGGGCTCGTCACGGGTGATCCCGTGGACCGAGTGCGCAAGGTGGTGTTCGCTGTCGACGCCACCGCAGGCGTCGTCGACGAGGCCATCGAGTGGGGCGCCGACCTGCTGGTCGTGCATCATCCGCTGTTGATGCGCGGCGTCGACACCGTCGCGGCGAACACCCCGAAGGGTGCGCTGATCCACCGCCTCGTCAAGGCCGGATGTGCGCTGTTCACCGCGCACACGAACGCCGACTCGGCCGACCCGGGAGTTTCCGACGCCTTGGCGGACCTCCTGGGAGTCACGAGAACCCGCCCGATCGAGCCGATCGACGGACCGCGCATCGACAAGTGGGTCGTGTTCGTGCCGACCGAGCAGTCCGACGCCGTGCGCGACGCGCTGTTCGAGGCAGGCGCGGGCGCGATCGGCGACTACCGCGAGTGCAGTTGGACCGTCGCGGGGACGGGCCAGTTCCACCCCCAGGAGGGCGCGGATCCGGCGATCGGAACCGTCGGGCGCGTCGAACGGGTGGCCGAGGACCGCGTCGAGATGGTCGCGCCTGCGTCGCTGCGCGCGCAGGTGCTCGAACGGCTTCGACAGGTCCATCCCTACGAGGAGCCGGCCTTCGACATTCTCGAGCAGGTGCGGCGTCCGTCGTCGACGGGACTGGGCCGCGTCGGCACGCTCGACGAGGCCGTCACGCTGCGTGCGTTCGCCGAACGCGTACGCAGCAGGTTGCCGGAGACCGCGTGGGGAGTGCGGACGGCAGGCGACCCGGACGCCGTCGTCCGGACGGTCGCCCTGTGCGGCGGCGCGGGAGACTCGTTCCTGAGCTCGGTCGGCTCGCTCGGCGCCGACGTGTTCGTCACCGCCGACTTGCGCCATCACCCCGTCGACGAGCATCTTCGCGCCGGGGGGCCTGCGGTGATCGACGTCGCGCACTGGGCGTCGGAATGGCCGTGGTGCGCACAGGCGCGTGCGATCGTCGATTCCGCTTTCTCGGGCACCGACGCGTGGGAGAGTCGAGTGAGCACGACCAGAACGGACCCGTGGACCCTCGGTGCCGCGGACACCTGACACCGTGCCGGTAGGCTTGACCGAATCCTTCTTCCATAGTCGCAGGAGCCATCACGCGTGAACGTCGATCCCCGAGTACAGGCCTCACTTCTCGAACTGGCCGCAGTGGACACCGAACTGACTCAGATCGCGCACCGTCGCACCAACCTTCCTGAGCAGGCGGAGGTCGAGAAACTCGAAGCCGAGCGCATCGCCAGGAAGGACGCGGCCGTCGCCGTCCAGATCTCGATGGACGACCTCGATCGCGACATCAAGAAGCTCGAGAACGAGGTCGACGCGGTCCGCCAGCGCGAGGACCGCGACAAGAAGCTGCTCGAGAGCGGCACGGTCGCGGCCAAGCAGATGTCCGAGATCCAGCACGAACTGACCAGTTTGGAGCGTCGTCAGAGCATCCTCGAAGAAGAATTGCTCGAGGTCATGGAGCGGCGGGAGGCGTCGGAAAGCGACTACAACCACGCGGGCGCACAGCTGACGCAGATCGAGGAAGAGCTGATCGATGCGGGCCGACGTCGTGACGATGCCGTCGCCGACATCGACGCCGCCGAACAACGCAGCACCGGGCGTAGGTCCGAGCTGGCTGCCACGTTCCCCGAGGACCTGCTCGCTCTGTACGAAAAGCAGCGGGCCCTGACCGGTCGCGGCGCAGCACTGCTCCAAGCCCGTCGGTGCGGTGCGTGCCGCATCGAACTCGATCGCGGTGAGATCTCGCGTATCGCGGCCAAACCCGCGGACGAACTCGTCCGGTGCTCGGAATGCAACGCAATCCTGGTGCGTACCAAGGAATCCGGTCTGTGAGTGCACCGACGCGGGTGATCGTCGAGGCCGACGGCGGTTCGCGGGGCAACCCGGGTCCCGCCGGATACGGTGCTGTCGTGTTGTCCGAGGACCGAGCCGAAGTGCTGGCAGAACGACGGCTGGCGCTCGGTGTCACCACCAACAACGTCGCCGAATACCGCGGCTTGATCGCCGGGCTGACGGCGGCTGCCGACGTCGGCGCACGTGTCGTGCATGTCCGCATGGATTCCAAACTCGTCGTCGAGCAGATGTCGGGGCGGTGGAAGGTCAAGCACCCGGACATGATTCCGCTCAACCGGGAGGCCGCAGAACTGGTTCGCGGCTTCGACTCGGTGAGCTTCGAGTGGATTCCGCGTAACCAGAACTCGCACGCCGACCGCCTCGCCAACGAGGCGATGGATGCGGCCGACGCAGGCGAGGACCTCGCACCCGCCGAGGAGGTCGCCGAGAAGCCTGCGGCGCCCGGCTGGACCGGCGCCGTGGGTGAGCCGACGCGGATGCTGCTGTTGCGTCACGGGCAGACCCCGCTGTCGGTCGGCCGAAAGTACTCCGGCAGAGGCAACCCGGCGCTCACCGAGTTGGGCGAGCGTCAGGCCGCCGCGGCCGCGGACTACCTGGCACGGCGCGACGACATCGCAGCCGTCGTGTCGAGTCCCCTCGGTCGCGCCCGGCAGACCGCGGAAGCTTACGCCCGAAAGGCGGGGCTGCAGGTGTCCGTTCTGGACGACCTCACCGAGACCGACTTCGGCGACTGGGAAGGTCTGACCTTCTCCGAGGCCGCAGAGCGAGATCCGGACATCCACCAGCGGTGGCGCGGTGACACGTCCGTCGCGGCACCCGGCGGGGAGAGCTTCGACGTCGTCTTCGGACGCGTCAAGGCGGCGCGGGACAAGATGATCGCGTCGTACGCGGGCTCGACGATCGTCGTGGTCAGTCACGTCACGCCGATCAAGATGCTGCTGCAGTTGGCGCTCGACGTGGGTCCGTCGATTCTGTACCGCATGCACCTCGATCTGGCGTCGCTGAGCATCGCGGAGTTCTATCCCGACGGGGGAGCGTCGGTGCGTCTGGTCAACGAGACGTCATACCTGGACTCCTAGCGAGAACCACAGCGCCGCAACCGATCCGACGATCGTCAGCGGCGTGGTGATCACACCGAGAACGGTGAACGTCCTCAGGTCGGCCGGTTCGTGGTTCGAGGCGGCCACCCGCCGCCACAGCATGATCGCGAGCGAGCCGACGTAGGTGAGGTTGGGGCCCAGGTTGACCCCGATGACCATCGCGAGCAACAGTCCGGGTGGCGCCGACGGGCCGAACGCGGCGAGAAGCATCAGCGTCGCGGGCAGGTTGTTGACGACGTTGGATGCGACTGCAGCGATGGCTGCGGTGACGAGCAGGCCGACGAAGGTCGGTTCGGTCGGCAGAATGTCGGCGAGCCACCGGCCGATGGGCCCTGCCGTCACGCCGGCGACGACGATCGCGAGCAACAGGACGAAGCCGCAGAACGTCAGGTCGGCGGCCCGCAGTACACGCGTCGGGAACGTGTACCCGTCGCGTAGCGACGGAACGGCCAGCACGAGTGCGCCCGCGGCCGCGACCCAGAACGGTTCGACGTGGAAGAAGCCGGCCACGGCGAATCCGACCAACGTGGCGCCGAGCACGATCAACGTGCCGACCGGAGCGGGGACGCGTTCGGGTGGCGGTACTGCTTCGGTCCGCTTCAGATCGGATCGAAAGAACACCCAGAAGACCACGAACTCGATCAGCACCGCCGCCACCCAGGGCAATGCCATCAACGCTGCGAAGTGGACGAACGTCAGCCCGGTCGCCGAGAACGCCAGAAGGTTGGTGAGGTTGGAGACGGGCAGGAGCGTCGACGCCGAATTGGACAGGTGCGCACTGGCGTAACTGTGCGGTCTCGCGGACATGCGCAGTGCGCGGGCCGCACCGACGACAGCGGGCGTCAGCAGCACGACGGTGGCGTCGAGACTCAGGATCGCGGTGGTCACTGCGGCCGCCGCGAACACCGACACGAGCAAGCGATGCGGACTGCCGTGCGCGCTGCGGGCCATGGCCGACGCCATCCACGTGAAGACGCCGCGCGCGTCGGCGAGATGAGCGAGAACGAGGATGAACGCCAGGAACACGACCGTCGGGAGCAGTGTGGTCACTTGCTCCGCCGCGGCCGAGACCGACACCAAGCCGAGCAGAAGCGTCAGCGCAGCCGCCGGGAGGGCGATCACGATCTCCGGAAGACCACGCGGACGAACGATGGCGAAAATCAGCACGGCCGCTACGAGTGCGGCAGCGACGACGCTCACGCGAGCATCTTGGCGAGCGTCCGCAGGTTGCGCGTCGTCGTGGTCGGCTTGAACTTGGCCTTCGCGGTGAACTTTCCGACCACGCTGTCGGTGGTGCTGCCCTTGACGACCTCCCAGTACACGACGCCGTGTCCGGCCGCGATCCGTTCGAGCACGGGATCCAGGGTGTCTCCGATGGCCGCGAGCTCGGCGAGATGGGTGTCGTCGTTGCCGAAGATCACGTACGGATGCCAGCCGTTCCGTTCGGCGTCGAACGGATAGTCGTCGACGATGCCGCGCAGCGTGGGCACGTCGAGCACGATGACCCCTGCCTCGTAGCCGAAGCGGTCCGACAGCACCTTCTCCACGGACGACTTCAGCTCGGCGCCTCGCATCGGGGACCGCAGGTGCACGTTGCCCGTCGCCAGGACGGTCCGTACGTCCGAGAAGCCGGCTTCCGTCAGGGCGGCTCGCAGATCCGCCATCTTGATGTTGATTCCGCCGACGTTGATTCCGCGCAGCAGAATGACGTGATCCATGACGTGAACTGTAATGACAGGACCGGAGCCGGCGGAACGACCATCCCACACTGCCGGTAGAATCTGCTCTCGCGAACGAGTCGGTTGGACGGCTGCGGCACGGAGAACTGACGGAGCGATTCCGTCAAGCTTCGCGCCGAGGAAAGTCCGGACTCCACAGAGCAGGGCGGTTGCTAACGGCAACCCGAGGTGACTCGCGGGACAGTGCCACAGAAAACAGACCGCCCACACGCGGCGCTCTCGGGTGTCGTGCGTGGGTGAGGGTGAAACGGTGCGGTAAGAGCGCACCAGCACCTCAGGTGACTGAGGTGGCTAGGTAAACCCCGCCCGGAGCAAGGTCGAAGGCCGCACCTTCTCTAGGTGCGGCTGCGCAGGTGTTCGAGGGCTGCTCGCCCGAGCCTGCGGGTGGACTGCTCGAGGTACCCGGCGACGGTGTGCCCAGATGGATGGTCGTCGTTCCGTCCCGTTTCGGCGGGAGGGAAAACAGGATCCGGCTTACATGCCGACTCGTTCGCACTCCGTACGGCACACTGGTTCCATGAGCACAGACGACGAAGCCTGGTACTACGACGTCCGCACCAAGACCGTCTCCCAGGGCAAAGAGGCAGGCGCCTTCGACCGCATGGGACCGTACCCCGATCGGCAGACGGCCGAGCGTGCCATCGAGATCGCGGCCGAGCGCAACAAGGCGGCCGACAAGGCCGACGACGACTGGAACAATTGACCGACGTGGCTCCGATCCGACTGCCCGTCTCCACCTTCGATTTCCGAGCAATCAGATCCGAGTTCGATCTGCGAGAGGCGTTCTCCGACGACGCCATGGCCGAGGCGGCTGCGCCCGTCGATCGGCACGCGGCCGAGCGTGCCGATCGCACCGACCTCGCGCTGGTGACCATCGACCCGCCAGGGTCGATGGATCTCGACCAGGCGGTCCACATCGAGAGAGTGGCGTCGGGATTCGTGGTTCATTACGCGATCGCCGACGTCGGTGCGCTCGTCGCGCCCGGCGGGGCACTGGACGCCGAGACGCGGGAGCGCGGCCAGACGTACTACTTGCCCGACGAATCGGTACCGCTGCACCCCAGGGTGCTCTCGGAAGGATCGGCGAGCTTGTTGCCGAACGAAACTCGGGCGGCCGCGTTGTGGCGCATCGAGCTGGACTCGAACGGTGAGGCGGTCGCGTGGACCGTCTCCCGAGCTCTTGTGAAGTCGGTCGCACGACTCGACTACGCCGGTGTGCAGGCGGATTTCGACGCGGGCACACCACACCCGTCGATCGCGGCGCTGGCGGAATTCGGGGCGCTGCGCGCTCAGGCGGCAGTGCTGCGTGGGTCGATCGACATCACGTTGCCCGAACAGGAGGTCGTGCGCGACGGCGATTCCTGGCGTATCGAACTGCAGGGCCGAACCGACGTCGACGCATGGAACGCCGAGGTGTCGCTGCTGACCGGGATGTGCGCGGCACGCATCATGCTCGACGCGCGGGTCGGGTTGTTGCGAACGCTTCCGCCTGCGTCGGAGGACGCGCTGGCCACCCTGCGGACCACCGCGGACACGCTCGGAATCGAGTGGCCTGCGGGTGCGTCGGCAGGCGCAGTTCTCGCGGGTCTGCCGCGTGACGCACCGGAGACCCTGGCGATGATGACCGAGGCGACCGGTCTGCTGCGGGGCGCGGACTACGCCGCCTTCGACGGGGAGTTGCCGCCCGTGACCGAGCACGCGGGAATCGGTGCGCCGTACGCGCACGTCACCGCGCCGCTGCGGAGACTGTCGGATCGGTACGCCACCGAGGTCTGTCTCGCCGTCGTAGGCGACACGGAGATTCCGGTGTGGGCACGCACGGCGTTGCCGGACCTGCCGGCCGTGATGCGTTCGTCGGATTCGACCGCGTCGAAGGTCGATCGCGCCTGCATCGACCTGACCGAGGCGACGGTGCTGGCCGGACGCGTCGGCGAGGAGTTCGGGGCGCTCGTGCTGCGGGGAGCGGACGGCAAACGCGATGCCGAAGTGTTCCTCGACGATCCCATCGTCATCGGCAAGTGCACCGGTGAGCCACCGGAGGGGGAGAAGGTGACGGTACGGCTCACCGTCGCCGACACCGACTCCCGCCGTATCCAGTTCGGATACGAATCACCGTAGCGAGGCGAACCTGTCCGTGGCCTGCACGAGGTGGTGGACGATGCCGGGCTCGCTCGCCGAGTGCCCGGCGTCGTCGACGACGATCAGTTCGGCACCGGGCCATGCCTTGTGCAGGGCGTATGCGCTCGTCGCCGGACAGACCACGTCGTACCGGCCCTGAACGATGACGCCGGGGATGCCGTCGAGCAGATGCGCGTCGTCCAACAGCTGGTTCTCCCGCAGGAATCCGCCGTTGACGAAGTAGTGGTTCTCGATGCCGGCGAACGCCGAGGCGAACCGTGGGTCCTCGTTCTCGGCGATCTGCTCCGGCCGAGGCAACAGGTAGCTCGTCGCCGCCTCCCAGGACGACCACGCGACCGCCGCGGCCGTCGCGACGTCACGATCGTCCGACGTCAGAAGCCGGTGGTAGACCTCGACCAGATCGCCGGCGCGCTCGGCCTCGGGAATCGGGGCGAGAAACCTCTCCCACTGCTCGGGGAACAGGTGGCCTGCGCCGCCGTTGTAGTACCAGTCGATCTCACTGCGCCGCAGCAGGAAGATGCCTCGGAGAATCAGTCCGACGACGCGGTCGCGGTGGCTCTGCGCGTATGCGAGCGACAGCGTCGAACCCCACGAACCACCGAACACGAGCCACCGCTCGACACCGAGATGCGTGCGCAGCGTTTCGATGTCGGCGATCAAGCGGTCGGTCGTGTTGACCGAGAGGTCCGCGCCGTCGGCGATGTGCGGCGTCGACTGTCCGCATCCTCGCTGATCGAACAGCACGATCCGGTACACCGCCGGGTCGAAGTATCGACGCTGCGCCGGACCGGTGCCGCCGCCGGGACCACCGTGGACGAAGACCACCGGGGCGCCCGACGGGTTACCGCTGGTTTCCCAGTAGATGCGTTGACTGTCGCCGACGTCGAGGTGGCCTGCGTCGTACGGTTCGATGGGCGGATACAGCTCGGTTGCGTACGTCTGCGTCACCGGTCAGAACCCGACCAGACCCGACGCGAGGTCGGGGATGTCGAGGGAACGCATGGCTTCGTCGCGCACCTCGGGGCAATTGGCGATGGTGACGGTGTCGACAATCGAACGGTCCTGGATCACCTGAACGTTGATTGCGCCGCTCTGCGCCGCCCACGTCTGCACGACGATGTTCAATCCGCCGCGCCCCAGCGTCGGACCCTGGATGCGCCACTCCTGCAGTTGCTGTTCCAGGTCGGTGCACAGCTGCTGGGCCTGCTGATCGGTGACGGCGGGACCGGTCGCGGCGGGGGTCGTCGTCGGCGCTGCCGAGGTGGTGGTGGTCGTCAGGGACGAGGACGAGCCCGTCGACGTCGAATCGGTGCTGCATGCGGTAGCCGCTGCAACGACGGCAGCCGCCCCCACGAGGGAGACGGCTGTCCGAACAAGCGTGTCACGTGTCGGTCGTGAGTTCATGGCACAGAGTGTGCCATCTCCGCATCGAGTCAGTAGCTGTGCTCGGGACCGGGGAAGACCCCGCTGCGCACCTCGGCCAGGTAGGTTGCGGCGGCGGTGCGAAGTTCGTCACCGACGTGGCCGAACTTCTTGACGAACTTGGCCGTCTTGCCGCTCGTGTAGCCGGCCATGTCCTGCCACACGAGGACCTGCGCGTCGGTCTCGTTGCCCGCGCCGATACCGATGGTCGGGATCGACAACTTGCGGGTCACCTGACCGGCGAGATCGGCGGGCACCATCTCCATGACGACCGAGAACGCGCCTGCTTCCTGGACCGCGATGGCGTCGGCGACGAGCTGATCGGCACCGTCACCACGACCTTGGATGCGGAAGCCGCCGAGCCCGTTGACGCTCTGCGGCGTGAAGCCGATGTGCGCCATGACCGGAATTCCTGCCGCGGAGATGGCTGCGATCTGATCGGCGACGCGTTCGCCACCCTCGAGCTTGACGGCGTGCGCGAGGCCTTCCTTGAGGAAACGCGTCGCGGTCTCGAGCGCCTGCTGCGGCGACGCCTCGTACGTTCCGAACGGGAGGTCGGCGACCACCAGTGCGTTGGGTGCTCCCCGGACGACGCCGCGGACGAGGGGCAGCAGTTCGTCGACGGTGACGGGGACCGTCGTGTCGTAGCCGTAGACGACGTTGGCCGCCGAGTCCCCGACGAGCAGCACGGGGATACCGGCTTCTTCGAAGATGCGGGCGCTCGAATAGTCGTAGGCGGTGAGCATGGCCCACCGCTCGCCCTCGGCCTTCATCTGCAGAAGGTGATGAGTGCGGGTCTTGCGAGTCAATCCGGATACCGAGGCGTCGGACGCGCCATAGACGGAGTTGTCGGACATCTTTGTCCCTTTCGGTTCCTCGAGGCCCGCCTGCGGGTCCCCGGGATGGGGTTGATGACGTCCTTCAGTCTGCCACCGACCGACGGCGAGCCCGAGAGGTCCTGTCAGTGCAATACATCACATTCGTTCCTCGTGCGAATGGAACGCGTTCGTGACGGGCATCCGCCGATCGCGCCCGAACGCGCGCGAGGTGACCTTGGTGCCGATCGGATACTGCCTGCGCTTGTACTCGGCCGCGTCGACCCTCTGCAGGATGTCGGCGACGGTGTCTCGGTCGTACCCGGCAGCGACGATGTCGTGCAGGCCCTGATCGCAATCGACGTAGCGGTACAGAATCGCGTCGAGCTCGTCGTAGTCGGGCAGTGAATCGGTGTCGAGCTGGCCGGGACGCAGCTCAGCCGACGGTGCCTTGTCGATGCTCGACTCGGGAACGGGCGGGACCTCGCCGCGCTCGGTAGCCGCTTTGTTGCGCCACCGCGCGAGGTCGCGGACGAGCGATTTCGGAACGTCCTTGATGGGTGCGTATCCGCCGACGGCGTCGCCGTAGATTGTCGAATAGCCGACGGCCAGTTCGGATTTGTTGCCCGTCGCCAACACCAGATGGCCCGCCTCGTTCGATACGGCCATCAGAGTCATTCCGCGGCAGCGGGCTTGGATGTTCTCCTCGGCGAGACCGTGGAGTCCGAGGGTGCGCACGAACACTTCCACCATCGGCTCCACCGATTCGGTTTGGAAGTGAAGCCCGGTGCGGCGCGCGAGTTCGGCTGCGTCACTGCGTGAATGGTCCGACGAGTATCGCGAGGGCATCGATATACCGTGAACGGCGTCGCTCCCCAGCGAGTCGACGGCGATCGCGGCGACGACGGCCGAGTCGATCCCACCCGACAGGCCCAGCACGACGGATCGGAAACCGTTCTTGTGCACGTAGTCTCGCAGCCCGGTGACCAGTGCTGCCCACACCTGTTCCTCGTCGGGCTTCGAATCGGCGACAGTCTCGTCTCGTCGATCCCATCCGCGAACGACGATGTCGGACACGGTGTTTCGGTCGACGGTCCAGCCTGGCACGTCGTCGCGATCGGGTCGCGGGTGGTCGGGCAGATCGACATCGACGCAGAGCAGGTCCTCGGAGAACTGTCGAGCACGACCGAGCAGGCGTCCGTCGCGCGCGACGACCAGGCTGCCGCCGTCGAACACGAGCTCGTCCTGCCCCCCGACCAGATTGACGTACGCCAGAGGCACGCCCGCTTCGGCAGCTCGTCGTTCGACGACCGACCGGCGGATGTGGTCCTTGCCGCGCTCGAACGGGCTCGCATTCAGGCAGAGAAGGACGTCGACACCTGCCGCCGAGTACGCGGGAACCGGGCCACCGGGCTGCCAGATGTCCTCGCAGATCACGACGCCGACGCGGTGATCGCCGATGCTCGTGATGCTCAGTCGCGATCCGGGTGCGAAGTACCTGGCCTCGTCGAACACGCGGTACGTCGGCAGGGCGACCTTGTCGTAGTGCGAGAGGACTTCGCCCCGGAACAGCACGGCCGCACTGTTGCGGGCACCCGCGAGGTCGCGGTCCAGATAGCCGACGACGGCGACGATGTCTCCGCAGCCTGCACGGTCCAAGGCGTCGGCGAGCCGTCGCACGGCATCTTTACCTGCATCGGCGAAGGCCGGAGTCAGCGCGAGGTCTTCGACGGGATAACCCGTCAGCGCCATCTCGGGGAACAGGACGATCTGCGCGCCTTCTTCGACGGCACGCCTCGCCCACGACACGATCAGCGCGGCATTGCCTTCCAGGTCGCCCACCGTCGGATTGATCTGAGCAAGAGCGATTCGCAGTGCCTGCACGGGTCGGATCTTAAAGGCGTCCTCGGCACTCCGCTCGGCGTGCTCTGGCAACATCATGTCGATGAAGTCGTCGACAGCGGGTGTCGCAGCGTTCGTCGCGGTCGCAGTGCTCGGCGTGCAGGGATGCGCGCAACCCGAGTCCACCGTGGGGACTCCGGAGGCAGAGCCGGCGGAGGCATGGGCGCCCGGTGCGGGCGTGATTCCTCCGGGGCTGGAGCAGTTCTACACCCAGACCCTCGGTTGGGAATCGTGCGACAGCTACGACACCGACGAATCGCTGATCGGCACCGATCTCGAATGCGCGAAGGTGACCGTGCCATTGGACTACGCGGACCCGACAGGCGCCACCGCCGACGTCGCGATCTCGCGCGCGCGTGCGACCGGAGACAAGATCGGTTCGATTCTGTTCAACCCGGGCGGGCCGGGAGCCTCCGGGCTGTACCTGGCGACGCAGGCCGAGGGCTCGGCCGTCTCGGAACGGTTCGACCGCATCGGATTCGACCCGCGCGGGATCGGCGCGTCGACCCCGGCGGTCAGGTGTCTGACGACCGAGGAGACCGACGAGCAACGCAGCGAGAACGACGTCGACATGTCGCCCGAAGGCATCGCCGAGACCGAGGACGATCACCGCGACTACGCGGCCAAATGCGCGGAGCGGACCGGCGCCGACGTTCTCGAACACGTCGGCACGCAGGAGGTCGTCCGAGACATGGACGTCATCCGTTCGGTCCTCGGGGACGACAAGCTCACCTACGTCGGATTCTCCTACGGCACGCGGATCGGCAGCACGTACGCCGAGACGTTCCCCACCAACGTCCGCGCGATGGTTCTCGACGGCGCACTCGATCCCGAACAGAGCCCCGTCGACGAGGCGGTCGAGCAGGGTGCTGCCTTCCAGAAGGCGTTCGACGGATTCGCGGCGAGTTGTGCGGAAGCGTCGAACTGCGCGCTCGGCTCCGACCCGATGGAGGCGAACCGGACGTTCCGCGAACTCGTCGACCCGTTGCTGGCCACGCCTGCCGAGACGACCGATCCGCGCGGCCTCGGCTACAACGACGCGTTGACCGGGGTGCAGCAGGCTCTGTACTCCGAGAGTCTCTGGCGGGTGCTGCGGGTCGGGTTGGCAGAGCTGCAGGAGGGCAGGGGAGACACCCTGCTCAGGCTCGCGGACACCTATTCCGGTCGTCTCGAGGACGGGTCCTACTCGAACCTCGACGACGCCTTCAACGCGATCCGCTGCGTCGACGACCCTCCGGTCACCGACCGGGCCGAGGCGAGCGAGGCCGACAGGCGATACCGCGAGGCAGCCCCGTTCCTCGACGACGGTCGCGGTACCGGTCAGGCGCCGCTGGATCTGTGCGCGTTCTGGCCCGTGAAGAACACGAGTACTCCGCACACCGTCTCCGCGCCCGGTGTGCCGAAGCTGGTCGTGGTGTCGACGACCTTCGATCCCGCGACGCCGTATCAGGCGGGTGTCGAGCTCGCCGCACAGCTCGGCGCCGACCTCGTGACGTACCAGGGAACGCAGCACACCGTCGCGTTCTCCGGCGTGCCGTGCATCGACGATCCGCTGATCGATTACCTCGTCGACCTCGTCCCGCCAGGTAACGATTTGGTGTGCTGATCTGTCTCACCCGCACGTCCGGGCTGGTGAGAGTGGCCGGATGTGAGACCGAATTCACGATGTAACACAGATTTAACGCGGTTTGCTTACTCTCGCGGACATGGATCGCCAAAAGGAATTCGTGCTCCGGACTCTGGAGGAGCGCGACATCCGCTTCGTCCGCCTGTGGTTCACCGATGTCCTGGGGTACCTCAAATCGGTCGCGATCGCACCGGCGGAACTCGAAGGCGCATTCGACGAAGGCATCGGCTTCGACGGCAGCGCGATCGAGGGATTCGCGCGCGTGTCCGAGGCCGACACCGTCGCGAAGCCCGATCCGTCGACATTCCAGATCCTGCCGTGGTCCACGAGCAAGGGGCATCAGCACTCCGCGCGTATGTTCTGCGACATCGCCATGCCCGACGGCTCGCCGTCCTGGGCCGACTCGCGCCACGTGCTGCGTCGTCAGCTCAGCAAGGCCGCAGACCTCGGCTTCAGCTGCTACGTGCACCCCGAGATCGAGTTCTTCCTCCTCAAGGACAGCCCCGAGGACGGCACTCCGCCCACCCCCGCGGACAACGGCGGCTACTTCGACCAGGCGGTCCACGATTCGGCGCCGAATTTCCGGCGGCACGCGATCGACGCACTCGAATCGATGGGAATCTCCGTCGAGTTCAGTCACCACGAAACCGCTCCCGGCCAGCAGGAGATCGACCTGCGCTACGCCGACGCGCTCTCCATGGCGGACAACATCATGACGTTCCGCTACGTCGTCAAGGAGGTGGCGATCGAGGAGGGCGTCCGCGCGACGTTCATGCCGAAGCCGTTCAGCGATCATGCAGGCTCGGCGATGCACACCCACATGAGCCTGTTCGAAGGTGACACCAACGCCTTCCACAACCCCGACGATCCGATGCAGCTGTCGGAGACCGGCAAGTCGTTCATCGCCGGAATTCTCGAGCACGCCAACGAGATCAGTGCGGTGACGAACCAGTGGGTCAACTCGTACAAGCGACTCGTGCGCGGCGGCGAGGCGCCGACGGCCGCGTCGTGGGGTCCGTCCAACCGATCGGCTTTGATCCGCGTCCCGATGTACACCCCGAACAAGGCGTCGTCGCGACGCGTCGAGATCCGTAGCCCTGATTCGGCGTGCAACCCGTACCTGGCGTTCGCGGTTCTTCTCGCTGCCGGCCTGCGCGGCATCGAGAAGGGTTACACCCTGCCTCCCGAGGCGGAAGAAGACGTCTGGGCATTGACGTCGGCCGAGCGTCGAGCCATGGGCTACAAAGAACTTCCCGGAAGCCTGGATCAGGCTCTGAACGCGATGGAGAGCTCGGAACTCGTCGCGGAGGCTCTCGGCGAGCACGTCTTCGACTTCTTCCTGCGCAACAAGCGTCGCGAGTGGGAGGAGTACCGCAGCCACGTCACGCCGTACGAGTTGAAGGCCTACCTCGGTCTTTAACTCCCCGGTGTCGGGATGCACTAGGTTCTAGTGGTCGGAGAACGTCGAGTATCCCTGCGGTGAGGTGAATCTGTGTCACGCCAGAGTCGAGGTGTTCGCTGATGGTGCGTCCACCCACGTCGCGTTCGGTCGTCCCGGGAGCCGGGCGTCTCGGATTGGTGGAGTCCAGTGCCCCTGCGGATCTGACCAGGCTCGGCTGGGTCGACGAGGGCAGCCTGGAACTGTTGTGGTCGCTCTCGCGGGCCGCGAATGCCGATCTGGCTCTTCGCACGGTCGTTCGCCTGTCCGACTCGCTCGGTGACGGGTTCGCCGAGGTCGATGCTGCGTTGCGCGCGGACAAGGGCTTTCGAGGACGCCTGTTCGGGCTGACGGGCGCCTCGAGCGCCCTCGCGGACCACTTGGTGTCCGACCCCGCTGCGTGGCGTCTGCTGCTCACCCCCGAAGGATCCTCGTCCGGCCGGAATGCGGGTGTCGCGCTCCCGAGCAAGGAACAGCTGACGACGCAACTGCTCGACGCCGTCGAGGCCGTTCCGGAGACGGGCGACAACGCCGCGCCCGACCTGTACCGCGCGGGCATCGTCGGACCCGACGCCGTTCTCGCGCTGCGTAAGACGTACCGCGATCAGGTGATGGTGCTGGCCGCCGCCGACCTGGCGGCGACCGTCGAGAACGAGCCGGTACTGCCGTACCAATTGGTGGGAACGCAGCTCTCCGACATGGCCGACGCGGCCCTGACCGCCGCGCTCGCCGTGGCCGTCGCGACCGTGTGTCCCGATTCGCCGTGCCCGACCCGCCTCGCCGTCGTCGCGATGGGCAAATGCGGTGCGCGCGAACTGAATTACGTGTCCGACGTCGACGTCGTGTTCGTCGCCGAGCCCGCCGACGCCGTCGCGAGTCGCATCGCGGGCGAGATGATGCGGATCGGCTCGTCGGCGTTCTTCGAGGTCGACGCGGCCTTGCGTCCCGAGGGCAAGCGCGGCGAACTCGTCCGCACACTCGACTCGCACATTGCGTACTACAAGCGCTGGGCCAAGACCTGGGAGTTCCAGGCACTGCTCAAAGCGCGTCCGATGACGGGCGATCTGGAACTCGGCCACGCATACGTCGCCGCGCTGAATCCGATGGTGTGGCTGGCGTCGCAGCGCGAGGACTTCGTCCCCGAGGTCCGTGCGATGCGCAGACGCGTCGAGGAAATGGTGCCGCCCGAACTCCGTGAACGGGAGATCAAGCTGGGCCGCGGCAGCCTGCGCGACGTCGAATTCGCCGTTCAGCTCCTGCAACTCGTGCACGGGCGCACCGACGAATCGCTTCGCGTCCTCGGCACGACCGACGCGTTGGCGGCGCTCACCGACGGCGGCTACGTCGGACGTGACGACGCGGCGAATCTGACGGCGTCGTACGAATTCCTGCGTCTGATCGAGCACCGGCTCCAGTTGCAGCGTATGAAGCGCACGCATACTCTGCCGCCGCCGGACGACGAGGAAGCTCTGCGCTGGCTCGCGCGGGCCGCGCACATGCGTCCCGACGGCAGCCGCGACGCGCTCGGTGTGCTGAACGCGGAGATCAAGCGCAACGCGCAGCGCATCAGGCGCCTGCACGCGAAACTGTTCTACCGGCCCCTCCTCGACTCGGTGGTGCGGTTCGACGACGACACCGTCCGGCTCACCCCTGACGCCGCGATCCGGCAGCTCGCGGCGCTGGGGTACGCGGCGCCGGAGAACGCACTCGGCCACCTGCGTGCATTGGTGAGCACCGGTGCACGACGCGGTCAGATCCAGGCCGTCCTGCTGCCGACGCTGCTCGAATGGCTCGCGGACACACCGGATCCCGACGCCGGTCTGCTGAACTATCGACGGCTCTGCGAAGCCACGACCGAACACACCTGGTTCCTGCGCATGCTGCGCGACGAGGGTGCGGTCGCGCAGCGGCTGATGATCGTGCTCGGATCGTCGGCGTACGTGCCGGACCTGCTGATCAAGGCGCCCGAGGTCGTTCGCCTCTTCGCCGACGGGCCGAACGGGCCGAAGCTGCTCGACGCGGAGCCGGAGGAGACGTATCGCGCGATCCTGTCGTCGTCCGGTCGATACGAGGACCCGGCGCGGGCGATCAACGCGGCCCGCGCGCTCCGACGTCACGAACTCGCACGCGTCGCGTCGGCGGACATCCTGGGGATGCTGGACGTACCGCAGGTCTGCCGTGCGCTGTCGTCGGTGTGGGCTGCCGTCATCAACGCCGCGCTGGCGGCGGCGATCCGAGCCAGCGAAGCCGAACGCGGCGAGCCTGCGCCCGCTCGTCTCGCCGTCATCGGTATGGGACGGCTCGGCGGGGGTGAACTCGGATACGGCAGCGACGCCGACGTGCTCTTCGTCTGCGACCCCGTCGAGGGCGTCGAGGACAGCGTTGCGGTCAAGTGGGCCAACGGGATTGCCGATCGGATTCGCAAGCTCCTCGGTGCGCCGAGCACCGATCCGCCGCTCGAGGTCGACACCGGTCTGCGCCCCGAAGGTCGGAACGGACCCGTCGTGCGCACGCTCACCTCGTACGAGGCCTACTACGCGCAGTGGGCACAGGCCTGGGAGGTCCAGGCATTGCTGCGCGCTCACCAGGTCGCCGGCGATCAGGATCTCGGCATCAAGTTCCTGCTGATGGTCGACAAGATTCGCTACCCCGAGGGCGGCGTCTCCAACGAGGCGGTGCGCGAGATCAGACGCATCAAGGCGCGCGTCGACTCCGAGCGGCTGCCGAAGGGTGCCGACCCGGCCACGCACACCAAGCTCGGCCGCGGCGGACTCGCCGACATCGAGTGGACGGTGCAGTTGATCCAGCTTCGCCACGCGCACAACGTTCCCGCACTGCACAACACGTCGACCCTGCAGAGTCTCGACGCCATCGGCGCCGCGGAACTGCTCAGCGAGAACGACGTCGAATTGCTGCGCGAGGCATGGATTCTCGCGACGAAGGCGCGCAACGCGCTCGTTCTCGTCCGAGGCAAGCCGACCGATCAACTGCCGGCCCCCGGCCACGTCCTGTCCGCGGTCGCCAAGGTCGCCGGGTGGCCGAACGGCGACGCGGGAGAGTTCCTCGACAACTACCTGCGCGTGACGCGTCGGGCGAAGGCCGTCGTGGAGAGGGCATTCGGCGGCTGATCTTCGCCCGATCGCATCAGCCGGTCGTGACGAAGCCCTCCGACACGAGCCAGTCCCGGGCGACGTCGGCGGGCTCCAACCCTTCGACGTCGACCTGTCGGTTGAGTTCGGTCATGACCTGATCGGTGAGCTTCTCGGAGATCGGCGCCATGACGTCGAGCACCTCGGGGTACGCGTCGGCGAACGACTTCTTCATCACCAGCGACGGGTTGTACTTCGGGAAGAACGACCGATCGTCTTCCAGCAGAACGAGATCCAGGGCGATGATGCGTCCGTCCGTGGTGAAGACCTCGCCGAACTTGCACTGGTTGCCGTCGGCTGTCGCCTGGTAGATGATGCCCGTCTGCAAGATCTGACGCGGCGCGGCGTCGGGGTTGAACTCGTACTTGGCTGCCATTCCCGGGTAGCCGTCCTGGCGTACGTTGAATTCGGTTTCGACGCACGTGGTCGCCGCAGCAGGATCGGTGCTGACGAGTCGCGCGTAGTCGGACAGGGTGCGGACGCCCGTCTGCTCGGCGGTCTGCCTGTTCATCGCGATCGCGTAGGTGTTGTTCATCGGTGCCGGATCGGCCCAGACCATGTCGTTCGCGGCGAGGTCGGCGTCTCGCGTGGCCTCGTACTGTTGCTGCGAGTCGGGGAGCGGAGTCTCGTTGCCCAGATAGTTGATCCACCCCGTGCCGGTGTACTCGTACGTCAGGTCGATCTGCCCGTCGAGTTGTGCGTCGCGGGTGCTGTTGGATCCCTGGATGTTCGTCAGGTCCCGCACGTCGGCACCGGCGGCCGTCAACGCGAACTCGATGATGTAGCCGAGCGTGATCTGCTCGGTGAAATCCTTCGACCCCACGGTGATCTTGACCCCGTCGAGTTCCGGAATGGGTTCGATACTGCCCGGTCCGACCGGGAGCGGCACGGCACCGCCCGATTCGAGACCGCAGCCGGCCACCAGCAGCCCCGACGCTGCGACGGCCAGAATCGATTTGACCATCGATTTCATCGCAGTCCCTTCGGTCCGAGGAACTGTTCCGCGAGCGCGCCGAGCCAGTCGATGAACAGTGCGAGCGACACCGCGAGCACGGCGCCGACGACGAGAGTGACGTTGTCACGCAACTTGTATCCGGTGTCGATGAGGATTCCGAGCCCGCCTGCGCTGACCAGGAAGCACAGCGTCGCCGTGCCTACTGCCAACACGAGCGACGTGCGCAGACCCGCCAGGATGTACGGAACGGCCAACGGGAACTCGACCTTGCGCAGAACTGTCATCGCCGACATTCCTTGTCCGCGACCGGCGTCGATCAGCGTCCGGTCGACTTCCTGATAGCCGAGGATGGTGTTCCGTAGCACCGGCAGCAGCGAGTAGAAAGCGATGGGCAGCACGCCTATCCAGAACCCGGTCTGGCGGGTGGCCAGATAGAACAGCACCAACAGGCCGATCGCGGGCGCAGCGGCCCCGATGTTCGCGATGCCCACGAAAAACGGTGCGAGACGGGTGTATCCGGGTCGCGTGAGCAGCGTGCCGAGCGGAACCGCAACGAGGACGACGATGATCACGACGGCAGCGGTGATCAGAATGTGCTGCCACGTGAGCGTCACGATGTTCGAAATGCTGATACTGCCTTGCTGGGTTGCGGTCAGATCGCGGCTGAAGGCCCAGATCAACACGCCCGCAACCAGAATCACCACGAGTACCGGCTGGACCAGCAATCGCATCCGCTCGGCGCGGCGCGCCGCACCTCGCTCGGATGCTCCCTCGTCCGGCGGTGCCTCCATCTCCGGCGCCTCCGGCGTTCTCGACGCCTCCGATGTGGTCATGCAGGCGCTCCCGCCGCGGCCACGTCGTCGTTGTCGTCGTGATCGTGCTCGTGTTCTTCTCGCATCTTCTGCAGGTGTCCGACGAGCGTGTCGATCGAGATGAGTCCGACGTACTCGCCGCGGTGCCCGGTGACGACCGTCGACGCCGTGCTTTCCGCGAGCAGAGCTTCGAGCGCATCCTGCAGTGTCGACTGGACCGACACCAACTCACCGATCGGAGTGCCGACGCCGCGCAGCGACGACGCCGTCTGTAGGTGGGCGGGGGAGGCCCACCGAAGCGGCCTGCTTCGGTCGTCGAGGATCAGACCCCACTGCCACTTGCGTGAGCTGATCTTCCGTCGGAACTCGTCGACCGGGTCGCTTTCCTTGGCGGTCGGGCACTGCAGCAGCCGGACGTCTCGAATCCGCGTGAGCGTCAACTGCTTCAGCGACGCGTCGGCCCCGACGAAGCCGGCGACGGTGTCGTTCGCCGGGTTCGCGAGAATCGCTTCCGGGGTGTCGTACTGCAGAATCGTGGACTGGTTGCCGAGAACCGCGATGCGGTCACCGAGCTTCACGGCCTCGTTGAAGTCGTGCGTCACGAACACGATCGTCTTGCCCAGCTCGGACTGCAGACGCATCAGCTCGTCCTGCAGCAGGCCACGGGTGATCGGATCGACGGCGCCGAACGGCTCGTCCATCAGCAGCACCGACGGATCGGCGGCGAGAGCACGTGCGACACCCACACGCTGCTGCTGACCGCCGGACAACTGACGTGGATAGCGGTCGCGATACGTGTCCGGATCGAGGCCGACGAGGTCGAGCATCTCGTCGATACGTGCCGCGATGCGCTTCTTGTCCCACCCGATGAGGCCGGGCACGGTACCGACGTTCTTCGAGATGGTCATGTGCGGGAACAGCCCTGCCTGCTGGATCGAGTAACCGATCCCGCGTCGCAGCTCGTCCGGGTCGATCGACAGAGCGTCCTTGCCGTCGATCGTGATCTTGCCGGACGTAGGCTCGATGAGTCGGTTGATCATCCGCATCGTGGTCGTCTTGCCACACCCGGACGGACCGACGAACACCACGATTTCGCCGGCGGGAACCGTCATCGAGACGTTGTCGACGGCCGCGGCCTTCTGGCCTGGATACCGCTTGGTGACGGAGTCGAGCACGATGTCCACTCCGGAGACGTGCTGCCTGGTTGTTTCAGTCACGGAGACCCCTCGATGTTGTGAGACGGCCGACGAGCACGAGAATGCCGTCGACGACGAGCGCGAGAACGACGATCAACACGGTCCCGGCGAGAGCTTGTGGGACGGCGTTGGGGCTGCCGACGCGAGACAGACCCGAGAAGATGAGGTTGCCGAGACCGGGACCCTTCGCGTACGCCGCGATTGCGAGAATGCCGAAGATCATCTGCGTACTGACGCGCATTCCGGCGAGAATCGACGGCCACGCCAGCGGCATCTCGATGCGGGTCAGGATTTTCGTGCGGTTCAACCCCACTCCCTTGGCTGCGTCGGTGACCGCGGGATCGACCGACGCGAGACCGATGATCGTGTTGCGGATGATCGGCAGCAGCGCGTACAGGACGAGGGCGGTGATCGTCGGAGCCACACCGAGTCCGAGAATCGGAATCAGCAGTCCGAGAAGCGCGAACGACGGGATCGTCAGAATCGTGCTCGCGAGCGCGGTGGCGATGGCCGACCCGGCGGGGGAGCGATAGACCAGAATTCCGACGACGACCGCGACGATGGTCGCTATGACGATGGACTGCACGACAGCGGACACGTGCAGATAGGAATCGGTGAGCAACTGTTGTCGTCTGTCCGAGACGAAGGTCCAGAGAGCGTCCATCCGAGGTTATCCACCCTCTTCGCGAGTATGCGGTCTCGTTCGGCGGTTCCGAACGAGCGGCACGTACGAGAGTGGCTTACTTTGCACGCGGTTAAACCCGTTTTCGCCAAGTCGTTACCCAAGTGCACGAAAAAACCACCCGCACCGCCGAAATTCGGCGATGCGGGTGGCAGGGTGACGCGGTGACGGCGCGTGATTACACGTCGTAGTACAGCTGGGACTTCATCCTTTTGGTTTGTCAGTAACGACGGTTGTTTAGCTCGTGAGAAATGGCAGGTCAGAACGGTCGCTGTCGTTTGCGAGTCTTGACGCGATTTGATGCTGCTGCGGACGGCCTGCGGACGGACGGGAGCAACGCCGCTACTCGGCGGTTCATTCGATTGAACGAACAAGTTGGTGCACCGAACGAGCATGATGCTAGAAACAGCTCATGACTCGACTGATCGCGGCAGCCGCTCTCGGCGTCGCATGCGCCTCAGTGCTGATATCTGGTTGCAGCAGCGATGACGCCACGGTGACCGAGCAGACGTTCGAACCCCGACCTGGCACGCAGTCCTATGCCAGCGCCCAGGAGATCGTCGACGATCTGACGGCGGGTGGATTCCCCTGCGAGACACCGTTCGAGATCGACGCGACATCGACAATGGCGGCGAATGCCGGCAGGTGCAACGTCGGCGGCGTGGAGACGGTCATGTCTGTCTACACCTCGACCGGGGATCGAGACGAAGCAGTAGACCTGGGACCGTCACTGTTCGGCGCCGCAGGCATCGAGTACGGCTATCTCGTCGGAGCCAACTGGACAGTCAACTGCGGATCCCCGGACGCATGCGTCCAGCTCAAAGCGCCAATGGGAGGAAAGATCGTCGCCGCCGACGGCAGCTAACCAAAAGCTCCGGGGCGAGAATCTACTGAACCTGACCGACTTTCGAGCTGCCTCCCCCGCGGCGAAACGCGGGTGGGGTGGGGGGAG
>NZ_JAAFYV010000035.1:0-65902 GCF_011770055.1 Rhodococcus sp. B10
TTTCACCGTCGAGCCCCAACCCAACAGAACCCAGAACAGCATCCGCACCTCATGGGTGTACACCGGACGTCCCATCGCAACCATCCCCCAATGATCAGGCACGTTGCGATGACTGCTTGAGACCGCCTACATTCGCGCGCACATGGGGGCTCAGGTGAAGGCCACGACCTCCTCGCCCCACGCCCGCCGGAGCTCGTAGTCCGGATCGTCGACCTCCCGGTCCTGCTTGTCGATCAACAGTGTCGTCCGTGCGGTCTCGTCGTACCTCGTCCACGGCTCGCGGCCGTGCGCGAAGTCGATCCACCGCTGCTGCATGCGCCGTGCGACGGTCTGCGCAGCTCTGCGACCGCCAAGTTTGTACGTCGGATCCTTCGGAATGACACCGAAGTTGCCGAACACGTACGGCACCTCGGTACCGTGCGTCGCGCCGATTCCGGTCAGCCTGAACAGCGGCGATGCATGGTCGAACCGATAGACGTACGTCGGAGCGACCCGGCTGTGCGCCTCCGCGATCCACAAGGTCGGCATGCGGAACGCCGCGTCGCGGGAGATCTCCATCGCCGTCCTCTTCGACGGATAGTGCGGGTACGCGAGCGCGATCTCGGCCTCCTCGTCCTCCGGCAACTGTGGGTGATCAGCGGCGATGGCCTGGAACATCTCGTGAATCTTGTCGGGTGTGATCGGCATCAACGGCGACTTCATCAACTTGAACAGCGACGCTTCGTCCCGGTTGGTCCCGATCAGCAGAGGCACCTGCACCTGCCTCCCCTTCTGGAACGACGCCACCGGATAGTGCGGCACGATGTCGCCGTCCACGGTCGGTGCCACCGCCAACGTTCCGGGCACCTTCGACGGAATGTCCCGAACCAGCTCGGCGCCGACCCTAACGAAGTCGTCGACGGACAGCTCACGCAGCCGGTCCGCCTTCACCTCGGCCAGTTCGAGAAAACGCTCCGCGATCGACGACGCTCGCGCTGCGCCGTAGACCGACGTCGCAGGCGAGCTCTCCGCGATCGCACGATGAAACAAACCGTCGGCAGCAGGCGACGTCAGCAGGGTCGTGACGGCGCCGCCCCCTGCGGATTCACCGAACAGCGTCACGTTCGACGGGTCGCCGCCAAATGCACCGATGTTGTCGCGCACCCATTCGAGCGCAGCGATCTGGTCACGGAGACCCAGGTTCGTGTCGAAGTCCCCGAACGACGAGAAGTCCAGGAAACCCAGCGCCCCGAGGCGGTAGTTGATCGTCACGAGTACGACGCCGCCCTGCCGAACCAGGTTGCGGCCGTCGAACATACGTTGCGCAGACGACCCGATGAAGTACGCACCGCCGTGAATCCACACCATGACCGGAAGCCCGCTCGCGCTCTTGCCCACCGGGTCATTCCGCAGGCTCCACTCCCGCTCCGGTGCCCAGACGTTGAGGGTCAGACAGTCCTCCCCGAGCGTCAATCCCGGATCGATCGGCATCGGACCGTGCGCGCTCTGCGGCGCGATGTGTCCGAACTCGGTCGCCGCCCGCACGCCCGTCCACGGTTCCGGCGGCCGAGGTGCCCGCAATCGGAGATCACCGACGGGCGGTGCCGCGTAGGGCACTCCCTTCCACACGACGATGCCGTCGTCGACGACGCCTTCCACCTGGCCGTACCGAGTCTGCGCGATCACCGTGCAATCATGCGTCACGGACGAGATCCACGCGGGGTGTTGAGGTTCGCCTTTTTCACGAGCGAACTACCGGTGACTTCGCAGAACGACCGGAGGACGATGGAAGCCGACCTACCTACAAACGATCGGGCTTGTCGGTCAGAGCGGTATCCTCACCTGCTGCTATGTCGCGAAGCCACTGAGGGACGGGCTTGTTGTCGTATTCGCGCAGCTTGATGGACGCTCCTGCGGCGGCCGCGCGAACTCGGCGCTTTTGCTCCGGTGTCCAGGACCGGCGCGCTTCGGTGCTCGTCATGACTGCTCCTTGTAGGCACTGTGGGGTCCAATGTCGCTGGTGTGTTCGGTTTCCGCCAGGTCAGTGCCGGCTACCGTCACAGCGCAATCGGCCAGCGCCTGAAGTGTGTCCCGGTCAGTCCTGGCGATGAACGGGTGCTCGCTCGATTGTCAGCGCGGGTTCGTTGGTTGACCGTCAGAATCACGCCGACGACGGCGAGTAGCCCGACCAACAGGGTTATCCAGGCGTGTGAGGGCAAGTGATGGCCTTTCTACCGGTCCGGGGCGGGGGATGCCGGGACTGTAGGAGATCGCACCGACACGACGCCGTCGTTCCACCCGAGTCCAAGTCGCTTACAACCGGTCTCCAAGTGGACCCGGCCACAGTTCCTCCCATGACTACAACAGCCCGCAGAGCCTCTGCATCCGCTCTGGCGTTGATCGCCGGCGCCACCCTCCTGTCCGCATGTTCCTTCTCCATCGGCACCGGTGGCGACGCCGAGGCAGCTCCCGACGGCGCCGTCGAATTCGACGACCTGCAATCCGCGACGATCCAGCTCGAAGCGCTCGGCACCTTCGTCTCCCCGCAGGAAGGTGGATACGAGGCTGCGGGACGCGGTTCCGGATTCCTGATCTCGTCCGACGGTTACGCACTCACCAACAACCACGTCGTCACCGGTGCAGGCACCCTGAAGGTCTGGCGCGGCGGAGACCAGAGCGACACACTCGGCGCCCGCGTCGTCGGCTCGTCGGAATGCCTCGATCTCGCCGTCGTGAAGCTCGAAGGCGACGACTTCCCGTTCGTCGCCTTCCACGAGGGCGAGATCGACACCGCCGACGAAATCTACGCTGCCGGTTACCCTCTCGGCGATCCGACGTTCACGATGACCAAGGGCATCGTGTCCAAGGCCGACACGGCCGGTGACACCCCGTGGGCCTCCCTCGACCACGTCATCGAGCACGACGCGAAGATTCGCAGCGGCAACTCCGGTGGCCCGTTGGTCGACCCGGACGGCCGACTCGTCGGCGTCAACTATGCGGGCAACGACAAGTACGACACCAACATGGCCATCCATCGCGACGAAGTGCAGAACGTCGTCGACGATCTCAAGGACGGCAAGAACGTCCTCAGCCTGGGCATCAACGGCGAGGCACTGACCGACGACTCCGACACCGGCCTCGGCGTCTGGGTCAACTCGGTCGCGTCGGGATCCGCTGCCGACAAAGCAGGCATCGAAGCCGGCGACCTGCTGACCAGCATGGAAGGGGTCACCCTCGGAACCGACGGCACGATGGCCGACTACTGCAGCGTCCTGCGCACCCACGGCCAGGACGCGACGCTGTCCGTCGAGGTCTACCGCCCCTCGACCGATTCCTACCTACGTGGTCAGATCAACGGCGACGCGATCGAGGAAACCACCACCGTCTCGTCCCGGGTGTCGACTCCGCAGAGCGGCAGCAGCGTCTCGCAGACCAGCACCGGCGGGTTCACGACGGTCGAGGACAACGACGGTGTCGTCAGCGTCGACGTCCCGGCGGGGTGGAACCAGGTCGACGGCACCAAGTTCGTCGACGACCGGAACAACTACTTCTACGGCGTCGAAGCGAGCTCGAATCTCGAGCAGTACCAGGGCGGGTGGGGCGCGGTCGGCACGTCGGTGATGGCGTCCGACACCGCGGTGTCCAACTCCTCACCGGAGGATCTGCTGAACTGGGCGACGAAGTCTCTGCCGGAGTCGGGATGCGTCTCGACCGGCCGCGAGGACTACAGCGACGCGCTGCACACCGGCCGATTCGAGGTGTGGACCGGATGCGGCGAGACCGCAGCAACGTACATTCTCGTTGCGGCCAAGGCAGATTCGGGTCGCTACCTCACCCTGGTGGCCGTACAGGCCAACAGCGAGGCCGACCTCGACGCGGCGGACCGCGTGATGAACAGCTTCACGGTTGCGCTGTAGACAATTCCGACAGATCGAGGTTGTGCATTCGATTCACGATCGGATGCACAATCTCGAATTCGGCGCCTACGGCATTCTCCGCAATACTGACGTTCGGTTTTCTCGCTGACTCCGATTCCTCAGGAGTCTTTCGTCACCACCGTGAACGATCGGTGAATTCGACAAAGCGACCTACGGCCCTTTTGTTAAAGCCGAGAGTACTTTTCGTTACACCCTTTTGCGTGGTGGACCGAGCGTCTAGCGTGGGGTGCGGCGCACCGATGCGCCTGCTCCACACCCCTCATTGCAAGGAGTCACCATGTTCGACCTCGCATTCCTGTCCGATTTCTTCGGCGCCTTCTCCGACCTGTTCGGCGCATTGGACTTCTTCAGCGGATCCGCTGAACAGTAAAACGACTGCGCTGTTTCTATTTACAGCTCGGTCCGCGATAAACCGAAATGCCTCGGATCGAATTCGATCCGAGGCATTCGTATATCCGGTCTGAAACCGGGCAACCTTGCGCATCGATGAACCATCCACACCGTCTATCAGCTGTGGCGGGCCATCGATGCCGAAAGGGAGGGCACGGCGAGCAGATCAGTTACGCGGACGCTTACCCCGCCGGTCGCCGCCGAACTTGCCACCGCCGCGACCACCGCGGCCTCCCCCGGGAGGACCCTGGTCGGGCTGCAGCTGAATCAACACGCCGCTGATTCTGGTGCGTCGCAAGGCTTCCATGGTCTCGTCGGCCAAATCGGCGGGAAGTTCGACGAGCGAGTGATCGGGCCGAATGCTGATGTGCCCGAAGTCGCTTCGACGCAAGCCGCCCTCGTTCGCGATGGCGCCGACGATCGCACCGGGCACGACGTGATGCCGCTTGCCGACGGCGATGCGGTACGTCGCCATCGCCTGTCCGGTCTTGCGGTGATGCGAGCTGGCCGCATCCTCGTCGAAGCTGCGGGGCGGGCGCGGTTCGCGCTTCTCGCGAGGAGCACGCGGCGGGGCGGGCGGCTCCGGCTTGAGCAGGAATTCCTCGCCGTCCCGTGACTGGACGGCCAGCGCGGCGGCGATGTCGGCGAGCGGCACGTCGTGCTCGCGCTCGTAGTCCTCGATGAGCTTGCGGAACAGACCCAGGTTGGGCGAGTTCAGGCTCTCGGTGATGGAGTCGCCGAACTTCTGGACGCGCTGCGCGTTGACGTCGTCGACGCTCGGCAGTTGCATCTCGGTGATGGGCTGACGCGTCGCGCGCTCGATGGCCTTGAGCAGATGCCGCTCCCGCGGCGCGACGAACAGCAGTGCCTGACCGGCGCGGCCCGCGCGACCGGTACGGCCGATGCGGTGCACGTACGACTCGGTGTCGTGCGGGATGTCGTAGTTGATGACGTGCGAGATGCGGTCGACGTCGAGACCACGGGCCGCGACATCGGTGGCGACGAGGACGTCGATCGTGCCGTTCTTCAGCTGACCGATGGTCCGCTCGCGCTGCGCCTGCACGATGTCGCCGTTGATCGCGGCCGCCGAGAATCCCCGTGCGCGCAACTTGTCGGCGAGTTCCTCGGTGGCCTGCTTGGTGCGGACGAACATGATCATCGCTTCGAACTCTTCGACCTCGAAGATTCGAGTGAGCGCCTCGAGCTTGCGCTGATGCGCGACCTGCACGTAGCGCTGCGTGATGTTGGGCGACGTGGTGGTCTTGGTCTTGACGGTGATCTCGACCGGGTCGTGCAGGTACTGCTTCGAGATCTTGCGGATCGCGGGCGGCATGGTGGCCGAGAACAACGCGACCTGCTTGTACTCGGGGGTGTCCGACAGGATGCGCTCGACGTCGTCCTGGAAGCCCATCTTCAGCATCTCGTCGGCCTCGTCGAGGACGAGGTACTCGAGCTGCGACAGATCGAGCGTCCCCTTCTCGAGGTGGTCGATGACGCGTCCCGGCGTTCCGACGATGATCTGCGCGCCCTTGCGCAGCCCCGACAGCTGAATGCCGTAGGCCTGGCCGCCGTAGATCGGGAGGATGTGCAGACCGGGGATGTTGGCAGCGTACTTGCCGAACGCCTCGGCTACCTGCAGCGCAAGCTCACGCGTCGGCGCGAGAACCAGCGCCTGCGGGATCCGACGTTCGACGTCGAGGCGCGACAGGATGGGGATCGCGAACGCTGCGGTCTTACCCGTTCCGGTCTGCGCGAGGCCGACGACGTCACTGCCGTTCATCAGCGGCGGAATCGTGGCGGCCTGGATCGGCGACGGAGATTCGTAGCCGACGGCATGCAGAGCCTTCAGGACTCTCTCGTCGATACCGAGGTCCGCGAACGTCGCCTGTGCGCTGTCGTCGGACGAAACCGGGCTGGTGGAACTGGACTCGTCAGACGTCACGGCGGCATCCTGATTCGGCTCTGTTGTGCTCATATACAACCGAGTTTAGTCCCTGTCATGAACCGCCGATGACCTCGTGGCTGGATTGTCGAGCGAACGGCCGTCCGGCGTTCTAGCGTCGACAGTGATGATGTTCGCCGATCGTATGGAAGCCGGCCGCATCCTGGCCAAGGATCTCGGTCACCTCGCAGGGCAGAATCCGCTGGTACTGGCGCTGCCACGAGGCGGCGTGCCCGTCGCGGCCGAGATCGCCTCCGCGCTCGGGGCCGAACTCGACGTCATTGCTGTCCGCAAGCTGGGAGTACCGGGACAGCCCGAACTCGCGATGGGCGCGATCGGTGAGAACGGCACGCTGATCCTGAACCGCGACGTCATCGATCACCTGAGGATCACGGCCGACGACATCGACCACGTCAGACGTCAGGAAGAGATCGAGCTCGCGCGGCGTGCGCAGCGGTGGCGACGCCACGGCCCACGCTCGCGTCGGGGCAGGCTCGCGGTGATCGTCGACGACGGGATGGCGACCGGTGCCACCGCGGAGGCAGCCTGCCGCGTCGCCGCTGCCGAAGGTGCGGCGGGAATCGTGTTGGCCGTCCCGGTCGCGTCGCCCGACGCGGTTGCCCGCATCCAGCCGCTCGTGAACGAGGTCCGGTGCCGCGTCGACTCCCACCTCGACGGCGTCGGCGCTGCGTACGGCGACTTTCACCAACTGACGGACGACGAGGTCACCGCCCTGCTTCTGTGACCGAACCGACACTCGGTGTCGAGAATGTGACCCGTTACGGTTATTGTGCATTCGAGTCACACCTAACTCCGCAGGACAGGTCGGAAATTCGCAAACCGGACAACCATCGGTAGTGCACTACGGCTCGGAATGTGATGAAATGCACACCTATACGTCAGTTTTTCGGAGGGGATTCAAGTGCGCGAATATTCTGTGCCGGCATCATTCACCATTCCTGATGATGTCTCGATGGCCGATACCGTGTTTCGGTACGAGAAGGAGTCCCCCAACCTGGTGCCGTTCCAGCGTCTCGTGAACGGCTCCTGGGTCGACGTCACCGCGAAGCAGTTCGCGCAGGAAGTGGCAGGCGTCGCCAAAGGCCTCATCGCATCGGGCATCGAACTCGGCGACCGTGTCGCCATCCTGTCGGCCACCCGCTACGAGTGGGTCGTCCTCGACTACGCCATCTGGACCGCAGGTGGCTGCACCGTTGCCATCTACGAGACGTCCGCACCCGATCAGGCGCAGTGGATTCTCGAGGATTCCTCGTCCAAGCTCCTCGTAGTCGAGACTCCCGCCCACGCGGAGGCGTTGAAAGAGGTCACCGAAGGCGCCGCCGAGCTGCGTGAGGTTCTGCAGATCGATGCAGGCGCGCTCGACGAGTTGACCACCCGCGGCGTGGACGTCAGCGACGAGGACCTGCATGCCCGCCGCGGTCAGGTCACCGCGTCGTCGCCCGCGACGCTCATCTACACGTCCGGAACCACCGGTCGGCCCAAGGGTGTGCAGCTCACCCACTCCAACTTCTACGCCGAGACCAAGGCCGTTCAGCTCGCACTCGGCGACGCGATGAAGGAGGGCAGGCGGACGCTGATGTTCCTCCCGATGGCACACGTGTTCGCCCGTGCAATCTCGTTCGGCGCATTCGAGTCCAAGACGACCGTCGGACACACCTCCGACATCTCGACGCTGCTCGACCAGTTCGCCCTCTTCAAGCCCAACTTCATCCTGTCGGTGCCGCGTGTGTTCGAGAAGGTCTACAACTCGGCGAAGCAGAAGGCGCACGACGGCGGCAAGGGCAAGATCTTCGACAAGGCTGCCGCCACCGCGATCGAGTGGAGCGAGGCCAAGGACAAGGGCGGCCCCGGCCTGGTGCTGAACCTCAAGCATGCGCTGTTCGACAAGCTCGTCTACTCGAAGCTCCGCGCTGCACTCGGTGGCGAATGCGACCGCGCGGTGTCCGGAGGCGCAGCACTCGGCGCACGGCTGGGCCACTTCTTCCGCGGCGTCGGCATCCCGGTCTACGAGGGATACGGACTCACCGAGACCAGCGCGGCCGTCACCGTCAACACCACCAAGGACCAGCGCGTCGGCACCGTCGGTAAGCCGATCAACGGCCACGCGGCGAAGATCGCCGAGGACGGCGAACTGCTCGTCAAGGGACCGGTCGTCTTCGGTGGCTACTGGCACAACGACAAGGCGACCGCCGAATCCATCGTCGACGGCTGGTTCCACACCGGCGACCTCGGCTCGATCGACCAGGACGGCTTCGTCTCGATCACCGGCCGCAAGAAGGAAATCATCGTCACCGCGGGTGGCAAGAACGTCGCACCCGCTGTGCTCGAGGACGCACTTCGAGCGCACGCCCTCATCAGCCAGTGCCTCGTCGTCGGCGACGCCAAGCCGTTCATCGGCGCGCTGATCACGCTGGATCCCGAGGCGCTTCCCGGGTGGAAAGAACGCAACAGCATCGCCGACGGCATCGCATTCGACGAACTGTCGAAGCACGCCGACCTCGTCGCCGAGATCGACAAGGCCGTCGCCGACGCCAACAAGAAGGTCTCGAAGGCCGAGCAGATCAAGAAGTACAAGATCCTCGAGGTCGACTTCACCGTCGAGACCGGCGAACTCACGCCGACGATGAAGCTCAAGCGCAACATCATCCATCAGGAGCGTGGCGCCGAGATCGAGGCGATCTACGCCAAGTAGTCCTTTTCGTGTGACGTGCAGGTACCCGGCCTGCACGTCACACGTGAGAGAGCAGGAAATCCGCGGCTTCGAGCGTGACCGTGCGGTGGACCTTCTCGTGCAGAAGATCGTGGCCGGCGTTCTCGAACTCCCTCAGCCGGGCACCGGGGACGGACGGGATCCACTCGCGCACCGCGTCGATCGGGGCCATCCGGTCGTCGACACCGTGCATCGCCAGCAACGGCACCGTCGACGAGTTCAGATCCCCGGCCTTACCCGTCGTCGACGTCGGAGTTCCGCACAACACTGCGGAGACGAAATGATCCGGATCCTTGTGGAGGGCTGCTATCGCCGTCGCCGCGCCGAGGGAATGACCCATCAGAGCCATCGGCACGCCCGCGCGCTCGGACCTGGCGATCTCGGCGAGCTGTAGCGCGTTGTCGGCCAGACCACCGATCTGCGACGCGTCGGACAACTCCCCTTCGGTCAGTCCGTGGCCGACGTGGTCGACGGCCCAGACATCGATGTTCTCGCCGTTGAGCACGCGGGCGAGACGGTGGTAATGACCGCTGTTCTGTCCGAGACCGTGAAGAAACACCAGGACAAGACGTGGATGAGCTGTGGTCCACGAGCGGTAGTGGACAGCACCGGTGACTCCTTCGAAAAACGGCATTCGACTATTTTGCCTGGCTCGGTTCGATGTCGCAGCAGTCCCCTACAGTTGTCCGCGTGTTCCTCCTCGACGACCGGGTGGTCTTCAGCGCGAGCGACCTCTCCGCGGCAGCGGTGTGCGAGTACGCGCTGCTGCGCACGCTCGACGCGCACCTCGGCCGTGTCGAGGCAGGCGTCGCTGCTGCCGACCCGATGCTCGAACGCACATCGGCGCTCGGATTCGCGCACGAACGTCGGCAACTCGAGGCGTTCCAGAAACAATTCGGCGCCGGTGTGTCGATCATGCCGCGGCCGGAGCGCACGCGTGTCGCCTACGCCGACGCGAACGCGGCCACCGTCGAAACGGCGTTGTGGGGCTACGACGTCCTGTACCAAGCGACGTTCTTCGACGGACGATTCCTCGGATTCTGCGACTTCCTCGTCAAGGAGGATCGTGGCTATTCGGTCTACGACACGAAGTTGTCCCGGCACGCTCGGGTGCCTGCGTTGCTCCAGCTCGCCGCGTACGCCGACGCACTCGAGCGGAACGGCATCGAGGTCGCCGACTCGCTGCACCTGATGCTCGGTGACGGCACCACCACCGATCACGCGCGCAAGGACCTGCTGCCGGTCTATCGTCGTCAGCGCGCACACCTCGAGGACATTTTCGACGAGCACATCGCCGACGACGAACCCGTCGACTGGGCCGATCCGCGGTACACCGCGTGCGGCAGGTGCGACGCGTGCGAAGAAGAAGTGGTCGCGCGCGACGACCTTCTTCTCGTGGCGGGACTGAGCGGTGGCCATCGAGCACATCTGATCGACGCGGGCATCACGACGACGAGAACACTTGCAGCACACGACGGTTCGGTGGACGGAATCTCGCATCGCATTCTGACCAACCTGCGTTCGCAGGCGGCTCTGCAGCTCGCGCAGGCCGACAGCGGCGTCGCCGAATACGAGATCTTCGACGCCGACGCACTCGGCTCGATCCCGGAACCGGACCCCGGCGACATCTTCTTCGACTTCGAGGGTGACCCGTTGTGGGCAGAGCCGGGTTCCAACGACTGGGGTCTCGAGTACCTGTTCGGCGTGCTCGAAGCCGACGGCACCTTCCTGCCGTTCTGGGCACACGACCGCGCGCAGGAACGCCAGGCGCTCGGAGACTTCCTGGACTACGTCGTCGAACGGCGTCGACGCTTCCCCGGCATGCACGTCTACCACTACGCGGCGTACGAGAAGACGGCCCTGCTTCGACTCGCCGGACGTTACGGCGTCGGCGAGGACGTCGTCGACAATCTGCTGCGGCAGAACGTGCTCGTCGACCTCTACCCGATCGTCCGGTCGTCGATGCGGATCGGCGAACGCTCGTACAGCATCAAGAAACTCGAACCGCTCTACATGCCTGCCGATCGCGACGGCGACGTCACCAATGCGGCCGCGTCGATCGTCGAATACGCCAACTGGTGCGACCTGCGCGACGAAGGCCGCACCGAGGAGGCGGACGCCGTCCTGTCGGCCATCGCCGACTACAACGAGTACGACTGCGTCTCCACCATCCGGCTGCGAGACTGGTTGCTGGAGAGGGCATCCGAGGCAGGCGTCACACCAGATCCGATCTCCGAGATCCCCCTCGAGATCGACGATCAAGCGTCACCACTCGAACAGTCGCTTCGAGACTTCGCCGGCATCGGCGAACGAGACGCGGTGCGGCAGGCCGTCGCGCTGTACGGCGGATCCATCGGATATCACCGTCGCGAGCGAAAACCGTTCTGGTGGGCTCATTTCGACCGGCTGCAGAAGCCGATCGACGAATGGGCCGACGCTGCAGACGTATTCGTGGTCGAGTCGGGAACGATCGAGTCGGAGTGGTCGAAGACGACCCCACGGCAGAAGTTGCTCCGGCGACGTCTTCGTCTGATCGGCAACGGCGGCGTCGAGAAGTCCGTGCGACTGCTGTACGACCTGCCTGCCCCGGACGGCCTCGAACAACCGCACCCGACGTATCGCTCGTGCAGCCGAGGCGATGTCGTGGAAATCGGAGACACGTTCGTCGTCGTCGACGAGAAGCTCGCCGCCGGTGCGGACCCGTACGCCGACCTCCCGATGGCTTTGGCTCCGACGTCGCCGATTCCGTCGGCGAGTCTGGAAGCCGCCATCACCGCTGCCGCCGAGGAGGTGCAGCGGGGACTGCCGGACCTTCCGCGGACCGCCGTCGCCGACCTGACCTCCCGAGCGACACCGAGAACACTGTCCGGCAAGCCACTTCCGACGCTCGTCGGCAGCGACTACATCGGGGCCATTCGCACCGCATTGCTCGATCTGGACAACTCGTACCTGGCCGTCCAGGGGCCTCCCGGAACCGGCAAGACGTACACGGCCGCATCCGTCATCTCGACCCTGGTACGCGAGCATCGGTGGAAGATCGGCGTTGTCGCACAGTCGCATTCGGTCGTCGACAATCTACTGCAGGGCATCGCGAAAGCCGGTGTTCCTGCGCAGCAGATCGGCAAGAAGAAGGCACCCGACGGACTCACCGAACTCCGTGAAGGCGATTACCCGTCGTTCATCGGGGATTCCGTGGACGGCTGCGTCGTCGGCGGCACGGCGTGGGACTTCTCCAACTCGAATCGCGTCGAACCCGGCTCGCTGGATCTTCTCGTCGTCGACGAAGCGGGACAGTATTCACTCGCGAACACGATCGCGGTCGCGCAATCCGCTCGAAATCTGTTGCTGCTCGGCGATCCTCAGCAACTACCACAGGTCAGTCAGGGCACGCACCCCGAACCGGTCGACGAGTCCGCTCTGGGCTGGCTGTCGGCGGGGCACGGCGCACTGCCCGAGGACCGCGGATACTTTCTCAGTCGCACATGGCGCATGCACCCCGACCTGTGCGCACCCGTGTCGGCCCTGTCGTACGAGGGCAAGCTCTTCTCGAACGAGGCGCACACGCTGCAGCGGAACCTCGTCGGACTCCGCGCGGGCCTGCACACCGTGTACGTCGACCATCACGCGAACACCACCGACTCCCCCGAGGAAGCCGACGAGATCCGTCGACAGATCGAGAAGCTCGTCGGCAAGCAGTGGACCGACCCGAAGAACCACGACGGAAGCCGGGGCCTCGAACCCACCGACTTCATCGTCGTCGCGCCCTACAACGCGCAGGTGGCCCGCATTCGAGAACATCTCGACGACGCCGGTCTTGGGGACGTGCTCGTCGGAACCGTCGACAAGTTCCAGGGCCGTGAGGCACCGATCGCGATCGTGTCGATGACCGCGTCCAACCTGGGTGAATCACCCAGGGGCGCAAGCTTTCTCCTGTCGAGAAACCGACTCAACGTCGCGATCTCGCGCGGACAGTGGGCGGCATTGCTGGTGCAGTCGTCGACGCTGACGCAGTATCTCCCGTCGACACCGCACGGCCTCGAATCGTTGGGCGCATTCATGGCACTCGGCGAGACCGGCTAGCCGAAGTTCTTCCCCTCGCCCCGGTAGGTCGGCACGGTGGTGACGCTGCCGTCGGACTCGACGATGTGCAGCGCGTCGAACCGCTCGCACACCTCGCCTGCCTTGGCGTGCCGGAACCAGATACGGTCGCCGATCGAGATTCCGGCCCCGGCAACGGGTGTCTGTACCTCGCCTGCACCCTCGTTGCGCAGCAGTTTCAATCCGCCCAGCAGGAGGCCGCGCGCCGCGGACGAGACGGCGACAGGCGTCGGCACCCTCGATTTCGACGCAGGCCCCGACGCGATGTACCCGCCGCCGAACGCCGTCGCCACCGAGCGAGTGGGCGTCCGAACGACCGGAAGTGCGAAGTACAGAGCAGGATTGGGCGCGAACGCCTTGTAGCGGTCGAACAACGTCGGCACGAACAGACCGGAACCTGCAGTCACCTCGGTCACGACCGGGTCCGCACTGCTCACCTCGAGCGAGCCGGTCCCACCGCTGTTGACGAACTCCAGATCTCCGACGACGCCCGTCACTGCGTCGACGACAGCTCCTCTGCGCGTGCGTAACTCGGCGGCCGACGCGCGCTTGACCAGCTCGATGGCCACACTCGAATCGGGCAATCCGGCAATCTGCGCCTCGTAGAACATGATTCCGACGACGCGGAAGCCGCGGTCCTTCGCCCGCGCCGCGAACCGGGCGACCTGGTCGGGCTCACGGAGCGGCGAGCGACGCACCCCGAGATGCAGTGGCCCGATCCGCAGGGACGCGTCGACGTCGATGCAGATACGCGGCTTGATCCGGTCGGAACCGGCGGCGGCACGGATGATGTCGAGGTGGGCCACGTCGTCGACCATCAGGGTGATCCGCCCGGACAGCACTCTGTCGCGGGTGATCTCGGCGATGGAGTCGGCGTCGACCGTCGGATATCCCATCAGAACGTCCTGCGCACCGAGCCGGGCGAGCCAGACCGCTTCGGCGGGCGAGTAGGTCATGATCCCGCGAAAGCCGCTTCCTGCAGTCAGATTGGGACCGAGGACCCGTTCGAGCACGGCTCGGGTTCGCACCGACTTCGCCGCGACGCGCACCGGCGTGCCGCCTGATCGACGGCACAGGTCGGCGGCATTGGCGTCGAGCGCGACGGCGTCGACCGCCGCGAACGGTGGTCGGAGCGACTCGGTGGCGCGTGCGATGCGGTCCAACGCGGTACGGCCGTGCACGGTTCGTGGCAGCAGTGATGTCACGGAGTTCCTCGTCCTGTCGTCCGAAGGCAGTGTCCTCACACTTCTACAGCCTTCGAGGCGATGATGCCGGACAGATCGTCGAGAGCGGCGATGACCGCCACGTCGTCGTGGTCGACAAGCCACCGCAGGATCAGCCCGTCGACCGTCGCCATGCCGAAACGCGCCACGGCCTCGATGGGCTCGATCCACCGCGTGCCGGTGAACTCCGAGCAGCGTTGGAAGAACAGCAGGGTCTCGTCGTCGCGGATGCGGTACTGCCCGGTCGCGATGGACGCGGCCAACTCCGACCCCAACGCACGATGGCGTAGCAGGTAGGTCTTGATCTCGTAGGACAGAAGCTGCCGGTCGGCGGTCTTCTCGACGATCGGCCAGATGGCGCTGAGCCCGCTGTGCACGAGTTCTCGCAGACCCGGAACCCCCGGCAGATTGACGGAGTCGGTGAACGCAGCCTGCAGCGCTCGCGTCACGTCGACGACGAGGCCCTCGCCCATCGCGATGACGAGCGACTCCTTCGATTCGAACAGGTAGTAGACCGCCCCCTGGCTCACCCCCGCTTCGTCGGCGACACCGCGGACGGTCAATGCCTCGATTCCGACCCGCTCGGCGCGATCGAGGGCAGCCGAGACCAGCTGTGCACGCCTCGTGTCCGCCGACAGCCGGGTCTGCATGCCCCGATAGTAAGCGGGCAGCCCCTCTGCGGACTGGCGATTGACCGTGTCGACGGTGCACATTCATAGTTGTGCGATGAACGGAGTCGAGTGGCGGAACTGGGCCGGGAATCAGAGCGCTCGCCCGCAGGAGTCGGTGAGTCCGAAAACCGTCGAGGAAGTGCGACGCACGGTCCTCCATGCAGCCGAGACCGGACTGCGCGTCAAGTGCGTTGGCGCCGGCCATTCGTTCACGTCGATTGCGGTGACCGACGGAATCCTCGTCGACCTCGACCGGTTGCAGGGCATCGAATCCGTCGTGCCGATGCCCGACGGTTCTGCGTCGGTGACGGTGTTCGCCGGGACGCGTCTGCGCGCGCTGACCGCATGGTTGTGGGACCTGGGCCTTGCGATGACGAACCTCGGCGACATCGACGAACAGTCGATCGCGGGTGCCATCTCGACGGGGACGCACGGGACCGGACGACGATTCGGCGGCATCGCGACTCAGGTACAGGCACTGGAGATGGTGACCGCCGACGGCAGCGTCGTGACGTGTTCCCGCGACTCGGAGCCGGACATGTTCGACGCGGCCCGCGTCGGACTCGGCGCGCTGGGCATCATCACGAAGGTCACGTTGCGATGCGAGCCGGCGTTCGCGCTGCATGCCGTCGAGGCGCCGTCGACGTTGACCGGCACGCTGTCGTCGCTGCCGGACGTCGTCGAGCAGACGGATCATTTCGAGTTCTACTGGTTTCCGCACACCGACCGGGTGCTGACGAAGACGAATACTCGATTGCCTGCCGACAGTCCGTTGGCGCCACTCGGTCGTGTCAGGGCTTATCTCGACGACGAGTTGTTGGCGAACCGTGCATTCGAGATCGTCAACCGCGCGGTGACGCGTTTCCCGGCCGCGATTCCGCGAGTCAACGCCTTCTCGTCGAGGGCACTGTCGGCGCGCGAGTTCACCGACCGGAGTTATCGCGTGTTCGCGTCGTCGCGCACCGTTCGGTTCCGCGAGATGGAATATGCGGTGCCTGCGGAGTCGATCACGTACGTGGTGCGCGAGGTGGATCGGTGGCTGCAGTCGTCGGGCTTCGCGGTGGCGTTCCCCGTCGAGGTGCGCTTCGCGGCCGCCGACGACATCTGGCTGTCGACGGCGAACGGCCGCGACAGCGCGTACGTCGCGGTGCACCAGTACCACCGGCGGGAGCACCGCGAGTACTTCGACGCGGTGGAGAAGATCGCCCGCAGCGTGGGCGGGCGGCCGCACTGGGGGAAGCTGCACTCGCAGACGGCGAACGATTTCGCCGAGATGTACGAGCGTTTCGGTGACTTCGTCGCGATGAGGGACAAACTCGATCCGGGCGGGATGTTCGGGAACGAGTACCTGGCAGCTGCGCTGCATGTGAGCAGAAATGTATAGAGGGCTATACATTTATGCTCACGTGTTGTCCGGACTTCTCGCTGCCGCAGTCGTTCTCGGCGTCGGCGAACTCGTCGCCGTGCCGTTCGGGCCGAACTCGTCACCGTTCTTCGCAGTCGGATCCGCCGTCGTCGACAACACCCCCGAAGCAGTACGGGAGTGGGCGATCGACACGTTCGGCACGTCGGACAAGACTGCCCTGTTCGTCGGGATGGCGGTCGTCATCGCGTCGATCGCCGCTGCGGCCGGCATGCTGAGACGGCCGTGGGGAGCAGTGCTGTTCGGGGTGCTCGGGGCGGTCGGCGTACTCGCCGCCGTCACACGCAGCACCGCCACTCCCCTGTCCGCACTGCCGACGATCCTCGGCGTCGCGGCGGGGATCGTCGTACTGAACGCCCTTCTGCGAACCGAAGAACCCGTCGCCGACGGTATGTCGCGGCGTAGTTTCCTCAGCCTTGCCGTCACCGCCGGAGTCGTCGCCGTCGCGGCAGGCACTGCAGGCCGGCTTCTCGGCCAGGCGCGTGACGTCACCGCCAACCGACTCGGCTTCAGGCTCCCGACGCCGACGCCTCAGCCCCCGATCCCCGCGGGCGCGGATCTGCGGATCGACGGGCTGGCGTCGTACATCACGCCGAACGACGAGTTCTATCGCATCGACACCGCACTGGTGGTGCCGCAGGTGGCGTCGGAGGACTGGTCGCTGCGCATCCACGGGATGGTGGACCGAGAACTCGAGATCACGTTCGCCGACCTCGCGACGAGGCAGGCCGTCGAACGCACCGTCACGCTCACGTGTGTGTCCAACATCGTCGGCGGCGATCTCGTCGGGAACGCCACCTGGATCGGCTACCCGCTGAAGGACCTGCTCGAGGAGGCCGGAATCCAGGACGGCGCGGACATGGTGCTGTCGTCCAGTCACGACGCCTTCACCGCGGGCACGCCGCTCGAGGTGCTGTTGGACGGCCGCGACGCGCTCCTGGCCGTCGGCATGAACGGGCAACCGCTCCCCGTCGAGCACGGCTATCCAGCACGTCTCGTCGTACCCGGCCTGTACGGGTACGTGTCGGCGACGAAGTGGGTCACCGACCTCGAGATCACTCGATTCGACAAGGCCAGCGCCTACTGGACCGACCGCGGCTGGGGTGAGCGCGGCCCGATCAAGACCGCGTCGCGCATCGACACCCCCAAGCCGGGAGCAGCGGTCGACGCGGGAACGGTCGTCGTCGCAGGCGTCGCATGGCATCAACACACCGGAATCTCCGGCGTCGACGTACAGATCGACGACGGAAACTGGGTGGCAGCAACACTGTCCGAGGAGTACTCGACGGACACGTGGCGACAGTGGACCTACGAGTGGGCCGCAACGCCCGGCCAGCACACCATCCGTGCCCGCGCGACCGACGGGAACGGCGACATCCAGACGTCGATGACGGCGGACACCGTGCCCGACGGGGCAACCGGCTATCCGAAAGCGTTCGTCACCGTCCGATGAAGGACGCCTTGATGCTGTTGTCGTACAGGATCTCTCGCTCACGAGCCGTCAGACCGAGCGCGGTCTCGAGGGCGGCGAAGTTGTCGTCGACGTAGCCGCCGAAGTACGCCGGATCGTCCGAGTTGACCGTGACGATCAGACCGCGCTCGATCATCTGCCGGATGGGATGCTCCGACAGATCCTCGTACACCTTCAACCGAACGTTCGACAAAGGGCAGACCGTCAGCGGAATCTCCTCGTCCACAAGACGATTCACGAGCGCGTCGTCCTCCAGGCAACGGACACCGTGATCGACGCGTTCCACACCCAGCAGGTCGAGGGCCTGCCAGATGTACTCCGCCGGGCCCTCCTCCCCCGCGTGCGCGACGACGTGCAAGCCCTCGGCTCGCGCCTTCGCGAACACGTCGACGAACAACGACGGCGGGAAACCGGCCTCCGCGGAATCGAGGCCGAGCCCGATGATCGGGGCCTGCATCGCGAGCAGATCGTCGAGCAACTTGTTGGCATGCAGCACCGGCTTGTCCCGCAGAATCGACGCGATCAGCCCGCTCTTCACCCCGAATTCCCGCTCGCTCGACGCCACCGCATCGGACAAGCCCTCGACGACGGCCTCGAGCGCGACACCCCGCGCCGTGTGCGCCTGCGGATCGAAGAAGATCTCCGCCTGCGTCACACCACCTGCGGCAGCACGACGGAAATACGCGCGCGCGAGATCACCGAAATCCTCGGCAGTCCTGAGCACCGACATGTTGGCGTAGTACAGATCGAGGAACGACTGCAGATCCGTGAACTCGTACCGGGCCGCCAACTCGTCGATGTCGTTGTACGGCAACGCAATTCCGTTGCGCTCGGCGAGTTCGAAGATCTGCGGAGGCTCCAGCGAACCTTCGATGTGCATGTGCAGTTCGGCGAGCGGGGTAGTCATCGCAGAAAGTCTACTTACCGGTGTACGTCGCCTTTCCCGGGCCGTTCGCCAGGAAACTCTTCACCGCACCTTTCAGATCCTCGGTCTCGAACAGCGCCCCCGACACGTCCGCGGTGATCTCGTCCGCATGAGCGACACCACCCGAACGCCACGCTGCCACGATCTTCTTGGTGGCAGCGTGAGCCACCGTCGGTCCGGCGGCCAATCGCTCGACCAGGGTACGGGCAGAGGCGTCGACGTCGTCGTGGATGCTGTTGACCACGCCCCACTCCTTCATGGTGGCCGCGTCGTAGAGGTCGCCCGTCATCACGAACTCGCGCGCACGTCCGGAGCCGGCGCGTTCGGCGAGGCGCTGCGGGCCACCCATGGACGGGGTGAGGCCGACGACGATTTCCACGAGGCCGAACTTGGCCTTCGGTGACGCGACGATGATGTCGCAGGCAAGGGAGATCTCGAACGCGGCCGTCAAGGTCAGTCCGTGAGCCGCGTAGACGACCGGGCACGGCAACGCTTCGAGCGGATGCGCGATCTCGTCGAACAGGCGACGCCACAGATCGGCGCCCTGTTGGGCCGACAAGCCGTCGAAGACATGCACGTCGACGCCCGCCGAGTTGACCTTGCCCTCGGCCCTGAGCAGCACCGCGCGGGGTGGATACGCCGTCAGATCGGCGATGTTCGCGCACACGGCGTCGAACATCGCTTGATCGAACAGATTGAGGGGCCCGTGGTCGAAGGTCAACACTGCGACCTCCGCACCGGCATCGGTGGTGTACCTGACGAGCGAAGTGGGTTGGTCAGCCATGGTGTCAGAGTGCCATACGCTGCGCGACGCGTAGTTACCGACGAGTATATTGCGTCTCGATTACCGTTACCTGGAGGAACACACATGAGGCGCAGCCTGTTCGAGAAGGACCACGACGCGTTCCGCGAATCCGTCCGCGAGTTCGTGACACGCACCATCACTCCCGTCGAGGAAAAGCTGATCGAGCAGCGCTTCATCGACCGGGAGATCTGGCTCGAAGCAGGGCGCAACGGCTTCCTCGGCCTCGAGGTGCCGGAGGAATACGGCGGCAGCGGCGCCGAGGACTACCGCTTCAATGCAGTCCTCGGTGAGGAACTCGCTCGATCGAGCGCCGCCGTGGCGTCGTGCTTCGGCATTCACTACGACATCGTCGCCCCGTACCTCGTCCAGCTGACGACCGAGGAGCAGAAGAAGCGCTGGCTGCCCGGCTTCTGCAGTGGCGAACTGCTGACGGCGATCGCGATGACCGAGCCGTCGGGCGGATCGGACCTGGCGTCCCTGAAGACCACCGCAGTGAAGGACGGCGACGACTTCATCATCAACGGGTCGAAGACGTTCATCACCAACGGCAACAGCGCCGACCTCGTCATCGTCGCCACCAGGACCACGCCCGAGAAGAAGGCGCGCGGCATCACGCTGTTCGCCGTCGAGAACGGAACCGAAGGCTTTTCGCGCGGACGCAAGCTCGACAAGGTCGGTCAGCCCGAATCGGACACGGCCGAGCTGTTCTTCGAGAACGTGCGGGTGCCGTCGTCCAACATGATCGGCGAGTTCGACGGCGGCTTCATCCACATGATGCAGCTGCTGCCGCAGGAGCGCATCAGTGCGGCGGTGGCGAACCTCGGTCACGTCCGGCCGATCCTCGAGGAGACGCTCCAGTACGCCAAGGACCGCAAGGCATTCGGTCAGGCGATCGGCTCGCTGCAGTGGAACAAGTTCCTGCTCGCCGAGCTGGTCACGAAACTCGATGTGGCACAGGCGTTCGTGGACAACTGCATCGTCGCGCACGGCAACGGTGAACTGACCGCCATCGACGCCGCCAAGGCCAAATGGTGGACGTCGCAGGTGCAGAACGAGATCCTCGACCACTGCGTCCAGCTCCACGGCGGCTACGGCTTCATGAACGAGTACCGCGCTGCCCGAGCCTGGAAGGACGCTCGGGTCACCAAGATCTGGGCAGGATCGAACGAGATCATGAAGGAACTGATCGGCCGGGATCTAGGGCTTTAGGCGCCTTCGGCGCACGTGCGCGCGAATGTATAGCCCTCTATACATTCGCGCGCACGAGGCGAAGCCGCCCTAGCCGACCACCAACAACAGATCGCCGCCATCCACCTGTGCGCCGGCCGCGATCGGCACCCGCGTGATGACACCGGCCCTCGTCGACGTGATGGACGCTTCCATCTTCATGGCCTCGATCGTGCCGACGGTCTCGCCCACCTCGACCGTGTCGCCCTCCTTCACGGACAGCGTGACGACGCCGGTGAACGGGGCGGACAGGTGTTTCGGGTCCGCGCGGTCGGCCTTCTCGGCCTGCGTCGTCGACGACTCGACGCCGCGGTCGCGCACTCGAACCGGACGTAACTGCCCGTTCAAGATGCACAGGACGTTCCGCATCCCATCCGTGTCCGGCTCCGAAATCGCCTCGAGGCCGATGATCAACTCGACGCCCTTCTCGAGCTGCACGCGATGTTCTTCGTCTTGCCTCAGTCCGTAGAAGTATTGGTTCGTCGACAACTGAGACGTGTCTCCGTACTCACGTCTATGCTTCTCGAACTCGCCGGCCGGACCGGGAAACAGCAAGTGGTTGAGCGTGTTCCGCCGTCGGTCACCCGGCTCGCCCAATGCAGCGATGTCGCTGTCGCTCAGCTGCGTGACGGCGGGTCTGTCCGGACGACCGACGAGCGCGCGGCTACGAAGCGGCTCGGGCCATCCGCCCGCGGGCTCACCGAGTTCGCCGCGCAGGAAATCGACGACCGAATCCGGGATGTCGAGGCTCTGCGGCTGCTCGGCGAATTCGGCTGCGGTCGTGTCCGAACCGACCAACGCAAGTGCGAGGTCGCCGACCACCTTGGACGACGGCGTCACCTTGATCAGTCGCCCCAGTTCCCGATCGGCACCTGCGTACGCGGTCTCGATGTCCTCGAATCGATGCGACAGTCCCAGCGCAGCTGCCTGCTGACGCAGATTCGACAACTGACCACCGGGAATCTCGTGCGTGTAGACGCGGCCCGTCGGGGCCGGGATGCCGGACTCGAACGGTGCGTACATCGAACGCACTGCCGCCCAATACGGTTCGAGGTCGCACACCGAACTCAGGTCGATACCGGTGTCACGGTCGGTGTGTTCGGTGGCTGCGACGATGGCCGACAACGCAGGTTGGCTGGTGGTTCCCGCCAGCGCGGCGCTCGCACCGTCGACCGCATCGACGCCTGCCTGCCATGCCGCAAGGTACGTCGCCAGCTGACCGCCCGGGGTGTCGTGGGTGTGCAGATGGACCGGCAGGTCGAAGCGCGAACGAAGCGCCCCCACCAACGTCGCTGCAGCCGCGGGGCGGAGCAAGCCTGCCATGTCCTTGATCGCCAGGACGTGCGCGCCTGCGTCGACGATGCTGTCCGCCAGCCGGAGGTAGTAATCGAGCGTGTACAGGGTCTCGTTCGGATCGGACAGGTCACCGGTGTACGACATGGCGACTTCCGCCACTGCGACACCGGTGTCACGAACGGCATCGATCGCCGGTCTCATCTGATCGATGTTGTTGAGCGCGTCGAAGATTCGGAAGATGTCCACGCCTGTCGCGGCAGCTTCCTGCACGAATGCGTGCGTGACGCGGTCGGGATACGCCGTGTAGCCGACCGTGTTGCGTCCCCGAAGCAGCATCTGCAGGCAGATGTTGGGCATCTCCTCGCGCAACGTCGCGAGCCGCTCCCAGGGATCCTCGTGCAGGAATCGAAGGGCGACGTCGTAGGTGGCTCCGCCCCATGCCTCCACCGAGAACAACTGCGGCGTCAAACGGGCGACATGAGGTGCGACGGCAACGAGGTCGCGTGTCCGCACACGCGTCGCCAGCAACGACTGATGAGCATCTCGGAACGTCGTGTCGGTCACCGCCAGCGCCGACGATGCACGAAGATGGGCTGCGAAGGCGTCGGGACCCAGAGCCGCGAGCCGGTCACGTGAACCTGCTCGAGGTGCCGCCGCCAGATCGACGGGTGGCAGTTTGTCGACAGCGTAGATCGACGACGGGCGTTCTCCATGCGGACGATTGACGGTCACATCGGCCAGGTACCGCAGAATCTTCGAACCGCGGTCGGCAGAGACGTTCTGCGTCGACAGTTCAGGGTGTTCCTCGATGAACGTCGTGGTGACGCGCCACGCCTCGAAGTCCGGATCACCCAGCACCGCCTGCAGGAAGGGGATGTTGGTCGCCACGCCGCGCACACGGAACTCCGCCAGAGCGCGCCTGGACCGCGCACATGCCGTCGCGAAATCACGTCCGCGACAGGTCAGTTTCACCAACATCGAGTCGAAGTGCGAACCGATCTCGGAACCGACTCCGACGATGCCGTCCAGCCGGATACCCGAGCCGCCCGGAGTGCGGTAGGCGGTCACTTCGCCTGTGTCGGGCCGGAATCCATCGGTCGGGTCCTCTGTCGTGATGCGACATTGCAGAGCAGCACCGTGAACCGAGATGTCGTCCTGCGTCAGTCCCAGATCCGACAGAGTCTCACCCGACGCGATACGCAACTGCGACGCCACGAGATCGACGTCCGTGATCTCCTCCGTCACCGTGTGCTCGACCTGGATGCGGGGATTCATCTCGATGAACACGTACCTGCCGTCGGGGCCCAGAAGGAACTCGACCGTGCCGGCGCACGTGTAGCCGACATGCTTCGCGAAGCGGACGGCGTCGTCGCACATCGATTGTCGCAGAACAGGATCGAGACCGGGCGCGGGAGCGACCTCGACCACCTTCTGATGCCGCCGCTGCAACGAGCAATCTCGCTCGAACAGATGGACGACCTCGCCCGTCGAATCGCCGAGGATCTGCACTTCGATGTGGCGTGGGTCGACCACCGCCTGTTCGAGGAAGACGGTTCCGTCCCCGAACGCCGTCTCGGCTTCGCGGGATGCGGCGCCTATCGCATCGCGCAACTGCCCGGGCTCGGCGACGCGTCGCATGCCGCGACCTCCCCCGCCCGCGACCGCTTTGACGAACAACGGGTACTCGATACGTTCGGCGGCGGCAACCAACTCGTCGACGTCGTCGGACGGAGGGGTGGACGCAAGGACGGGCAGGCCCGCAGCCTTCGCCGCTGCTACCGCACGTGACTTGTCTCCGGTCAACCTCAGAACCTCCGGCGACGGTCCGACGAACGTGATGCCCGCGGACGCACACGCCGCCGCCAATTCCGCGTTCTCGGAGAGAAATCCGTAGCCGGGGTAGACGGCGTCCGCACCCGACGTCCTTGCCGCGTCGAGAATCGCGTCGACGGACAGGTACGCGCGCACCGGATGGCCCACTTCACCGATCTGATACGACTCGAACGCCTTGGCGCGGTGCGCCGACTTGCGGTCTTCGAAGGGATAGACGGCGACGGTGGATGCGCCCAGCTCGACCGCTGCACGGAACGCACGGACGGCGATTTCTCCGCGGTTGGCAACGAGGACTTTCTCGAACATGGTGGCCCCTCTCGGGTGAGCCTGAGCCGGCGGGCGCCGCGACGACGGCGGCGCGAGCGATCGTCGCTCACCGGGATACGACCCGAGTCTCGCACATCTATCGATTCGATACTAGATCTGAACTAAAGTTACTGAAACCAGATCTTCTCTCGATTTTCCTGGTCAACTTGCCGCGGGAAATCTCTGTACATGGTTTCATTGGCACGAACTTTCTATAGTGTGACTTGAAATACAGTCCAACCCCCTCCGAGGAGGACTCGATGAGCGACGAGCAGACACCCGACCGCTGGATCACCGACTGGGACTTCAGCGAGCGCTACCCCGTGTACACGCGGGCCAACGCCGGTGAAGTTCTTCCCGATCCGTCCAGTCCACTCAACGTGACCCTCGTGTGGAACAAGGGCCTCAACATCGGTTGGCGCGAGGGATACGTCGACCATCTCGGCACGCACCTGGCCTCCGAGATCGACGAGACCATGCCCGAGATCATCGGCAACTTCGGCGGGTACCACTACACGAACTTCTCGATGACCGAGCTCAACGGCGCCCGTCTGCCGGGGCTGACCGTCCCGGTGTGGAACACACTGTGGGTGGGCGATCACCCTGACATCCCCGAGTATGTCGAAAAGCCCTGGCACAACAATGCCGAGCTCACCGAAGGTCTCGAGAAGAAGACTGCGTGGGCGCTCACCACGGACACGTTCCCCGAGGCGGAAGAGGCGAAGAAACGTGCCGACCTCGCACGCGCCAACCGCCCGGACGTCCGCGAGCTGACCGATCAGGCGCTCGTCGACCACGCTCGGTCGTTCGTTCCCGATCTGATCTTCTGCTACGCCTATCACCCGGTGACCACGACGCTGTCCACCATGGGTCCCGCGGTCGCCGGCGCGCTTCTGGAAGCCATCGGCGAAGCCGACAAACTCGGCGATCTCCTGAGCGGACTCGGTGGAGTGGATTCCGCCGCCCCGTCCTACGCCCTGTGGAAGATGGGCCGCCTCGTCGCCGGGTCCGAGGAATTGACCCGACTGTTCGACGACGGTCTCTCGACTCTTCTGGACGCGGTGGACGCGAGCGACTCCTCCGATGCGAAGCAGTTCCGCATCGAGTTCGACGACTTCCTGTACAAGTACGGCTCTCGCGCACCGAACGAGTGGGACATTCGCTCGGACAGTTGGGAATCGAAGCCCGTTCTCGCTCTTCTCGCCGTGAACGGGATGCGCCTCAGCCCCGAAGAGTCGGACCCCGAGAAGATTCGCGAGCGGAACGAGGCCAAGAGGATCGCACTCACCGCCGAACTCGCGGACAAGATGCCGGACGACGCGACGCGACAGAGCTTTCTCGACGCCGCCAAGTCCATCACGAAGTTCATGCCGTGGCGTGAACGCACCAAGACTGCGTGCGTGAAGGTCATGGGGGAAATGCGTACCGCCCTGTACGAATTGGGAGGGCGCATGGTCGCGCGCGGCGTCATGGACGACCACCACGACATCACGATGCTGCTCGACGACGAACTCGACGCCTTCGTCGCCGATCCCGAGTCCTTCGCGTCGACCATCGCCGAACGACGCGAGCAGTACCTCGCATTGTTCGACCTGGAACCGCCGTTCTTCCTGTTCGAACCACTTCCGTTGTCGCAGTGGCCCAAGCGGAAGGAACACAAGGCACAGGCGGCAGTGCCGGGTGACGCGCTGACGGGCGTCGGCGGCGCGCCCGGCACCGTTCGCGGACGTGCGCGGATTCTCCACGATCCGTACGACGTGGGCGATCTGGCCGAGGGTGACATCATCGTCGCGCCACAGACCGACCCCGCGTGGACCCCACTGTTCGTCTTCGCCGGCGGCGTGGTCGTCAACGTCGGCGCGACGATCACACACTCGTCGATCGTGTGCCGCGAGCTGGGCATTCCGTGTGCCGTCTCCGTGCAGGATGCCACGGCACGCATTCCCGACGGTGCCATGATCGAGGTCGACGGCAACACCGGGACGGTGACCGTCCTGTGAGCCTTCGTATCGGGCTGTCGCTTCCCCAACTCGGGGAGCACGTCGACACCGTCGCCGTACGCGAATTCGCCGTCGCTGCCGAGGAACTCGGCTTTGCCAGCCTGTGGGTCCAGGAACACCTGTTCTATCCCGAGGCCAACGAGTCGGTGTACGGCGGTCGACACACGACGAGCGTCCATCCGGCGTATCGGTCCGTGTTCGGCGCCACGGAACTGATGGCCTTCGTCGCCGCGTGTACCCGAACCGTCTCCATCGGCAGCAGCATCCTGGTCGCCGGCTACCACCGACCGGTGGAGCTGGCACAGCGGCTGGCCACTCTCGACGTGCTGTCCGGCGGCAGGCTCGTCGCCGGACTCGGCGCCGGCTGGTCGGACGAGGAGCATGCTCAGATGGATGTCGATCCACGTACGCGGGGCCGTCGTATGAGCGAACTGGTCGAGGCGGTCCGCGCGTGCTGGGGTCCGGATCCGGTCCAGTTCGACGGCGACTTCTTCACCATTCCGCGATCGGCGGTTCGCCCGAAGCCGGTGCAGACACCGCATCCCCCGCTGCTGTCGGGTTTGCGCTCCGCAGCAGGCTTGACGAGGACGGCGGCACTGTTCGACATCTGGAACCCCAGCAGCGGAACTCCCGAAGCCCTGCTGGACCAGCTCGACACCATGGCGGGGATGCGGCCGGAGGGAATGAGTCCGGTTCGATTGTTCCTTCGTTCGTACCTCCAACGGCCGACGGACGCGGTCGGATCGGGCGGGCAGGGCATCACCGGCGTCGAGAACGACATTCGAACAGCCCTCGTCACAGGTGCCGAACAGCTGATCGTGGAACTCAACTTCTGGGACGAGATGCGCTCGTCGGCCGACTGGGTCGCGGCGCCCTCTCGACTCGCCCCGCTTCTCGAGAAAGCCGACGAACTGTCCGCGCAGCTCGCGACTGCGGACGCACCGTGACCTCCGCCGCGTCACGAGATTCCCGACCGCTCGTCGCCGTCGTCACCGGCGCGGCATCCGGGATCGGCCGCGCGACAACGGAAATCCTCCTCGAACGAGGAGGTTCCGTTGTCGCGTTCGACACCACGCCCGAAGCCATGGAGTGGTTGGCCGGGATCGACCGGGCCGTCCCGTTCGTCGGCGACGTGACGCACCCTGCCGACAACCGCGCAGCCGTCGCCGAGGCGGAGCGTGCGTTCGGCCGACTCGACGCTCTCGTTCTCAACGCCGGTGTGCCCGCGTCCGGTTCGATCGAGACGCTTGACATGGACGTGTTCGACCGGTCCATCGACGTCAACCTACGAGCCGTCGTACTGGGTGTGCGCGAATCCATTCCGGCGTTCCGGCGAGCAGGTGGCGGATCCATCGTCATCACCGCGTCGGCCACGGCGCTGGGTGGCGAACCGAATCGATGGCCCTACGCGGCAGCCAAGGCCGGCGTCGTCAATCTCGCGAAGTCGTTCGCAATCGATCTCGCGAACGACGGCATTCGAGTCAACGCGGTCTGCCCGGGACCGATCGGCACGGGGATGACCGAACGCATCGCAGTCGGCACCCCCGAACGGTACGAGGCCTTGAAAGCCATGGTGCCGCTTCATCGTTGGGGGACCGCGCGTGAGGTCGGGGAAGTGATCGCGTTCCTCGCGTCACCGCTGGCGTCGTTCGTCACCGGTGCCGCGATTCCGGTCGACGGTGGCGCCACGTGCGGCAGCGGTCAAACGGTACCGTTGCCCGCCCCTGCCTCGGTGGGATGAACGAACACCGATTGTTCGACGTCATCGTCCGCGCGTGTCAGCAGCGCACGTGTCGACGCGCCTAGATGACTTGTCCAGCCGCCGGGGTCCTCGATGCCTCGTGACGACGGAGCCTCGACGCTGACCGCAGCAGTTCTCGGAAGTGCCCGCACGATATCCAGCAGCGGCAGTACGCCGTCCCCCGGCGCCAACCGGTCCGTCCGCGCTTCCGAGAGGGCCTCGTGTGGATCGGCCGCCGGCCCCGCGAACGACGCGTCGCAGATCTGAAAGTACGGAAAGCGCTGTCTCGACACAGGATTCAGATCGCTCGGCGTCGATCCTGCGCGTACGAAATGCAGAGTGTCGACCAACAGACCGGCATCGATGCCGTCGAGTACTTTCGTAGCTGCCCGTACGTCACGAACGGACGAGAACACCATCGGTTCCAGACAGCACCGAAGGCCGTATTCCGAGGCCGACGCTGCCAGGTGTGAGAGAACAGCAGCGGCACGGGGCAGATCGTCGTCCAGCACCGTGACGAGGAGATACTCCGCGCCGAGCTCCGCCCCGGCCTCCATCACGGCCGTCCAGTCGTCGCTCGTGCTCCCGGCATGCAGCTTCACCACTTCGACGTCCAACACTCGTAACCCGTTGTCGGACAACGCACTCCTGGTGTCACGCAATGCCGCCGATCCCGACGGGAGCGCGTACCCTCTGCTCTCCCCCGACTGCGCGACGCGGACGCCCACGGCGTCGAACCCGCCCGCGGCGGCGAGTTCGACGAACCGATGGGGCGGTACGTGTAAGGCCGACAGATGCGACAGCGACATGACGCGTCGACCGGCTGCCTCGTTCACGTATCGCGGCCTGTCACTTCTGCCAGAGAGTCTCGAACTGTTGCTGATAGTCGGCAACTCCCGCGTAGTATCCGGTGGCCTCGTCGAGAACCGCCGAGTCGATGTTGTCCGCGTTCAACAGTTGAGTGGGCAGGAATGCGGCGTCGGCCACTGCGATGTCGTCGCCGTTGAACTGTCGGGCAAGCGTGTCGAGAACGCGCCAGCCGAGAATCTGGACCGGGAAACCGACCCACACGCTGTTGTCGCCATCCTTCAACGACTGGAGGTTGTCGGGAGTGGGTGTCTGACCGGCGAACGTCACCTGGTCCTGCAGACTTGCCCCTCGCAGAGCTGCGTCGACGCCGAGCACGAGGTCACCGAACGAGAACAGCGCGTAGTTGATCGTCGGATCACGCTGCAACGTACTGACGACGCTCTGAGGAGTCTTCGTCCCGAGATCGGTGACCTGCTGATTGACGAGCTGGACCTTGCAGTCCGGGCACTGTTCCTTCAGCTGCGCGGTGAAGGCGTCGGTGAACACGTTCAGGATCGAGTAGTCCGTGATGGAGAAGATCGCGACGTTCGCGTCGCCGTCACTGTCCGCGATCACCTGGCTGGCCACCATCTTGCCCCACTCCTGCACCTGGGCGTCACCGTCGAGCGCGGTGGATATCACCCCGGGCACCGGTGGTCCGGCGATACTGTCCGCGATCACGGGAATGCCTGCCGCTCGGGCCGATTCGATCTGCTTGGACAACATGGTGAGCGGAGTGCCCGAGACGTGAATGGCGTCCGGCCGGAGCGCGATGGCCTGGTCGACGGCCTTGGGCGCAGCTTCGGCGTCGGTGCCCATCAAGATGCGCTGGTAACGCCAACCGAGTACGTCGGCCGCCTGCTGGATCGCGTCGTTCTTGGCACTCGAAATCGGTTGCGGCGTCTCGATGCTGATGACGTATTTTCCTGAGTCGGGCGCCCTGCTGAGAGGCGTGTCGAGAACGAGATCGGTCGGCGCCGCCTCGTACCGATCGGCGACCGCCTGCGCACCGGCCACGTCGGCCGCTTGCCCGGTGCCTTCGTCGGCCGAACTGCTGCTGCAGGCGGACGCCAGCAGGCATGCGGAGACGACGGCGACGAAGGCCCTGGTCCTGGTTCCAGTGAACACACGCGTTCCTTTCGAGGAGTTCATTTGCGACGAGCCGTGCGCGCGGCGAGTGCCACGGCGACGATGAGTGCCAGACCGTTGAAGAGGTCGTTGACGAAGCTGGGTGAGCCGGCGAGCTGCAGCCCTTTGACGCCGGTCGCGAGTAGATAGATGGCGATGAGCGTGCCGAGGACGTTGACCCGTCCGGCACGAATCTGAGTGGAACCGAGGAAGACTGCCGAGAACGCCGGAAGTAGGTAGGACGGGCCGATGTCGGGAGCCGCGGTGCCGAGCTTGGCGGCGAGCACCACACCCGTCGATGCGGCCACCGTGGCGGATGTGACCAACGCGCCGAACATGATTCGTTCGACACGAAGACCGGCCAGGCGTGCCGCCTGGCGGTTACCACCGGTTGCGTACAGGTACCGTCCCAAGGGGGTCTTCTCCAGAACGACGTACATCACAGCGGCCACGACGATCATGTAGAAGAACGGCAACGGCAGCCCGAGGAACGGCTTGCTGCCCATGTCGAGGAATCCATCGGTGAATCCCTCCGTGATCTGCTTTCCGTCCGTGACCCAGTAGGTTCCGGCCAGCAGAATGCTCGACATACCGAGGGTCGCGATGAACGAATCGACGCCCAGCTTCACCACCACGAAGCCGTTGACGGCGCCGATCAGCGCACCACACAACAGCGTCGTGACGACGGCTACCGGTGCACCGATACCCTGCGACAGCTGATAGGACACCATCGCGACCGAGAAACCCATCACTCCTGCGATGGACAGGTCGAACACACCTGCGGCCAACGGGACGATGAGTCCGATCGCGAGCATGGCCGTGATCGCCTGGTCGCCCGCGATGATCCTGAAGTTCCCCTCGGTCAGAAAGGTGTCGGGAATCCAGATCGCGAACAACACGATGATGGCAACCCAGACGTAGAGGCCGCTGAAACGATCGAGTCCGAGCTTGGGCAGACGCTTGCGGTCACGGGTCGGCGTCGGAGTACCGCCACCCGACGGAGAGCTGTGCGGCGCGGCCGACGTTCCCTCGTGCGATTGTGTTGTCATGGTGATCCTTTCACCGGTTGTCCGCGGACGCGGACGAACTCGCCGTCGATGCAGGCTTCTTCAAAGTCGATGCGGTCAGCCGATCCGGGTCGATCCGTGGCCGCGTGAACTCGTCCACGACCCCTCCACCCGCCAGAACGATCACCCTGTCGCACAGGCGGGTCAGCTCCCCGTGATCGGTCGAGACGACGAGGACGGCGGCGCCGCTGTGCGCTGCCGAGTCGACGAGCGTGTGAATGTCGGCTTTCGCTCCGACGTCCACGCCCTGGGTGGGTTCGTCGAGCAGCAGCACTCGCGGGTTACGTCGAAGCCACCGTGCCAGAACGACTTTCTGCTGGTTCCCACCGCTGAGGGTGCCGAGCGTGCGCTCCGTGTCGCCCGCCGGTCGTACACCGAGCCGCTCCAACCAGTGTGCGACATCGGACTTCTCGCGCCTCGTCCGCGAGAATCCGTATCGCGAATAGGCCCACGGGTCGGCGACCGACACGTTCTCACGTAGCGATGCGTTGACGAACGCCGCATTGGAAACACGTTCGGCGGGTACGCATCCGACGCCGGCCGACATCGCGAGATCCGGACGACCCTGCTCGACGACGCGGCCCTCGACCGCCACGACCCCGGCGCGAGCCTCCGCCCCGAACAATGCGGGCACTACTTGTTCACGTCCAGAGCCGGTGATTCCGGCGATGCCGAGTACTTCGCCCGAGCGAACCGAGAAATCGAGGTCCGCGAGCGCCCCACAGGACAGTCCGCTGACCTCGAACACCGGCGAGCCGACACCAGTCGTCGTCGCTTCCGGCTCGGCCAGGAATTCCACCACGCGACGGCCGATCATGAGTTCGACCAACCCTGCCTCGTCGAGTCCGTCGAGATCTCGCGTGTTGACGATCTTTCCGTCCCGCATGACGGTGACGCTGTCGCACAACGAGAACACTTCCGTCAGGTGGTGCGAGACGAACAGCACCGCGACTCCGCGGTCCCTGATGCGACGAACCAGATCGAAAAGGCGAACCGCCTCTGCAGCAGGCAGATTCGCAGTCGGTTCGTCGAGCACGAGGACAGTCGTCGCCCCGGACCGGTCCTGGACGGCTCGTGCGACTGCCAGCATCGTGCGTTCGCTCATGCTGAGCGAGCCGGCGAGCTTGTCGAGCGGTAAGTCGAACCCCAATTCGGCGAGCGCCGCACGTGCCCGCGCGCGCTCGGCTCGGGAGTCGATGGTTTTGAAGGCCGTGGTCGCGTAGCCGTGCCCGAGAGCGAGGTTGTCGACGACGTCGAGGCTTTCGACCAATCCGAGATCCTGATGTACGAAGCGCAGTCCTGCGGCCTCGCCGCTGCCGGGAACACCCAGGTGCAACTCGGCCCCGCCGACCTCGATGCGCGCCCCGTCGTCCGGGTCGTGATAGCCCGCAAGCACTTTGATGAGCGTCGACTTGCCGCAGCCGTTCTGTCCGACCAATCCACGGATTTCTCCCGGCGCGAGCGATAGATCGATACCGTCGAGAGCACGCTGGCCCACGAAAGTCTTCGAGAGCCCGGTGATACAGAGCGCGTCTGCCATGACACCTACCCCTGTGAGGTGTGTTACTTTAACCCAGCATTTGTTACCTAGGTCATACTCAACTATGTACAGAGATAAGTCCAGCACGAGTTTTCGGCTCGAACCTAGGGCCGCGAACGCGTCTCTATCAGTAGGCATCGACAAGAAACGGATGGACAACATGGTGAGAGCCGACGAGTTCCAGTCGGGCACGGTCGTACAGACCGCGTACCTCGTGGACGACGTACGCACGGCCGCTGCACGATTCGCGGCGGCCACCGGCGCCGGACCGTTTCTGGTGCGTCGCAACCGAATCACCGACGCAGTCGGTCCGGACGGTCGCCCCGCGATGTTCGATCACAGCTCGGCGTACGGCCAATGGGGTCGCACGCAGATCGAACTGGTGCAGACGCATGCGGCAGCGCCGACCGAATTCGCCGACACCACGACAGAAATCGGACGTGTCCACCACGTTGCGATGATGGTCGAATCCTTCGCCGAACAGCAGAAGAAGTTCAGCGACCTGGGCTGGCGGGCGTTGCTGACGGCAACGACGTCGAACGGCAACGCCTTCGCATTCCACGACGCACGCGCCGAGCTCGGGCACCTCGTCGAGATCTACGAGGCTCGCCCGAGCATCCTGGCGCTGTACCGACGGGTCGCCGAGGCCGCCGTGGACTGGGACGGCTACGAACCGGTGCGGGAGATGTGATTGCCGGTGAAGCCCGAATCAGGCGGACCGAAGCAACTCCGCCGCCCGTTCGCGCGCCATCGTGAGAACCTGCGGGTTGCCCGTGTTCCACAGAACCGTCAACTGCTTGCGGCAGATCTTCCACTCCCCACCGACTCGCACGACCGAATCGGTGTAGTAACCGCCGATCGTGAAGACGGCGTCGCCCGCCGTGTTCGGAAGCACGTGTTCGGCCCGGACGTAGGACACGACAGTGCCGTCGTCGCCGTCGACCGTGATGTCCAGGTTGGACAGAAAATGTTGCGACGCAGCGAGACCGGGAAACAGCATGCGTCCCCGCTGAACCCAGTCCTCGGCTTTGAACAGGCCTCCGTTGCCCGGGCGGTAGCTCGTGTAGTCGATCTCGATCTCGTCGGTGAAGACCGATCGATACAGCTCCCAGTCCCGAAGGTCGATAGCCCGGGCGAACCGCGCCATCAGTTTCGTGATGTCCCGATGGGCGTCGCCGGCCATGTCACCGTCCATGTCAGTTCGCTTCCGTACGCAGTTGGAGGGAGATCTTCTCGAAGTACTCGTCGAGACCTTCCGGCCCCAACTCGCGGCCGATGCCCGACTTCTTCATCCCACCGAACGGGGCCGACGCGTTGAAGCGACCGCCGTTGATGGAGACCTGGCCCGTCCTGAGCCGACGTGCGATCGCGATGGCTGCGTCGTCGTCGCCCGCGAACACCGCCCCCGACAGGCCGTAATCGGAATCGTTCGCGATAGCGACGGCGTCGTCGATCCCGTCGTACGCCAGAACGGCGAGCACCGGTCCGAACACCTCCTCACGCGCGATCGACGAGTTGTTGTCGATGCGGCTGACCACGGTGGGCCTGACGTAGAACCCGGACCGCAGGTCGTCCGGCAGGTTCGCGACCTCACCCGGTCCCCCGACGACGAACTTCGCCTCTGCCGGCACCTCCGACAGGTACCGCAGCACGGACTGTCGTTGCTCGGCCGACGCCATGGGCCCGATGTCGGTGGATTCGTCGAGCGGGTCTCCGACCTTCTGCGACCCCACGAGTTGCGCCAACTTCTCTTCGACGTAGTCGAGCCGGTCGAGAGGAACGAGCAAACGCGTCGTGGCCGTACACGTCTGCCCGTTGTTTACATAGCAGCCGCGGACGGCTGCGCTGAGGGCTGCGTCGACGTCCGCATCCGGGGCGACGACGAACGCGGACTTACCCCCGAGCTCCAGCGTCACTTTCTTGATACCAGCTGCGGCGACCTGACCTACTCGGGCGCCGGCCGCCGTGGAACCGGTGAGGCTGACGAGGTCTACGTCCGGATGGCCGGCCAGCCGTTCTCCGACCCGTCCTCCCGGCCCGGTGACGACGTTGAAGACACCCGGCGTCAGACCGATCGACTCGACGATCTCCGCGACTGCGAACGCGGCCAGCGGCGCAACGCTACTGGGCTTGACCACCGTCGTGCAGCCCGCCGCGATCGCAGGCGCCACCTTGGCCGCCAACTGGTAGAGCGGATAGTTCCACGGCGTGATCGCACCGACGACACCGACACCGACCTTGAGGATCAGCGAGGTCCCCCGGCGCTCCTCGAGCGTGGTGTTCTCGAGGATGTCCGCCATGGATCGGAAGATCGTCACACCGAGACCCACCTGGACCGAGCGCGACCGGGCGATCGGCGTACCGACTTCTCGAGTCATGGTCTCGGCGAGCTCCGTCTCGCGCGCGACCAACCCGTCGGCGATCTGTCGCAGAACCGACACTCGCTCCTCGATCGGCGACTCGGACCAGGAGCCGAACGCGGCACGAGCCGCGGCAACCGCGTCGTCGACGTCCTGCTCCGTCCCGGACGGAACGCGGGCGAACACGGTGCCCGTCGCCGCCTCGAGCACGTCGATCGTGCCGCCGTCGACGGAGGGGACCCACTTACCGCCGATGTAGAGCTCGTGCCGATCGTCCATCCCGCGCCTCGCTTCGTCCGTCCATGCCATGCCCCGTTCGTGGAGTGGCAACCATCACATCGAGCGTAAACGACTTTACGTACTCGATGTCAAGAAACGAGACATTCCAAAGTCTGTACATATTTAGCTGATTCTTTCTTGACAACCACTCCTGATCGGCTAGGTTATGAGCACCGTCACAGTTCCGTCGACGGTGTGAACACACCACACGATCACGTCGGTCCCGAACCGGGACCGGACATGCCCCGAGGAGCACCATGAACGACCTCGCGACCAACACGTCCGCTCCCACCGCAGCGCCGAGCGAGGTGGTCGATCTGGTGATCAAGGGAATGATTCGTGGCCCCGTCACTCCGGAACTGCAAGCGGTGATCGACGCGGGCGACGCCGTGGCCAAGGGTCCGGTGGTCATGCCGACCCAAGCGGGCATCGACAATGCCCATGCACTTGTTCGGCTTCCCGACGCTTCGGCCGAGCGCACCGTCGTCGACGATCTTCTGCATGTGTTCCTTCCCGTCAATCGCCGCCTTCGCGAGCTGTGCACCGCATGGCAGTGCCGTCCCGACGGCTCCCCGAACGACCATTCGGACGCGCAGTACGACGCCAAATTGCGTGACCAACTCGAGGACATTCATTCCGACGTGTCCAAGATGCTGCGCCGCGCGGGCAAGCAGTGCCCCGTGCTCCTCGACTACCGAGAGCGTCTGATCGGCGCCCTGACGCGTTTCGACGACGGCGACACCGCGTCGCTGACGTCACCCCTGACCGACGGCTATCACACCGTGTGGATGTGGCTCCACCAGCACCTGCTGATGATGCTGGGTCTCACCCGCGCCGAGGACGAGGCACTCGAGGAGAAGCTCGTCTCCGGTAGCACCGAATGACCGTGTCGGACACAACCGTTCAGGCGCTGACTCGATCGGCCGTTCCGTACGGACAGGGCCGCGCTCGCGGACTCGGTGCCGACGTCATGGGCGTCCACGGCGTCGAGATGGACAATTTGGTCGCCCTCGGCCTTCCGGTGGTTCCCGGTCTCACCGTACCGATCGGGTCCGGCGCCGGACTGCAGAATCGCGAGACTGCCGACACCGTCATCGACCTGCTGGAAAAACTCGCGGTGCGCGGCATCTGGCCTGCGGTTCGACAAGACCGCAGACCGATGCTGATGCATCTGCGCTGCAGCGCGCCGGTTCCGGTCTCCGCTCTCCCGCCCGCAATTTCCGTCATCGGGCTGTCGAACCGCAACATCGACGCGTTGGTCGACGTGATCGGACGCGACCGTGACATCTACGACTCGTGGGCCGCGAATCTGCGGTTCGTCGCCGAAGAGGCTCTCGACGTCGACGCCGACGACCTCGACGACGTGGAAGACGATCACCCGGACAGCAGGACGCGTGTGCCCGCACTCCTCGATCTGATCGAGAACTCCACGGGCGCAGCGTTTCCCGTCGATCCCGCCGAACAGCTCGGTCTCGCGGCGAAGGCCATGCTGAATCGCTGGGCGTCACCTCGTGGCCGTCGAGCCCGAAGCGCGCTGTCGCTACCCGAGGACACGGGAATCGCATTGCACGTCCGAGCTCTCCGGCTCGGGTCCTGGAACGAATCGGGCTACGGCTCCGCCATCAGCCGAGACCTCGAGACCGGTAGATACGCGCCGCACGGCGTCTTCCATCTCGGAGTTCGCCGTGCCGACCCCAACCCCGGGCCCGGCGACCCGCTCACCCAAACTCCCGGCGGCACCCAGATACTCGATCAGATCTTCGCCACCCTGGAACCGCATCTGCGGGCTGTCGCCGAAGTGGAGTTCGAGGTCCGCGACCGGCAACTCGCCCTGCTCAGCGCAGGGCCGCTGGAACATCCGGGTCCCCGCGCCATCACTCACCTGGCCGTCGATCTCGCGAACGCGGGCTCGATGGAACGAAGCGATGCCGTGCGGATGTTGAAGCCGGACCTCATGCAGGACCTGCTGCACGCTCAACTGACCCTGACAGGACGGGAACAACTTCTCGCGCACGGCCTTCCGGCGTCGCCAGGTGCTGCCGTCGGCGAAATAGCTCTGTCGAGCGACGCCGCACTACGGCTCGCCGCCGAGGGACGGAACGTCGTACTCGTCTCGGCGGAGACCACACCCGCGGACGTACCGGCGCTGCTCGCCGCCACCGCGGTCATCACGTCGAACGGCGGTCTGGCATCGCACGCGGCGGTCGTGGCACGTGGTGCAGGCCGACCTGCGGTCTGCGGAGCGACGACGCTACGAATCGACACGGCGTCGAACACGGTCACCGCAGGCGACTTCACGCTGCACGAAGGCGACGTCGTCTCGGTGAACGGCCGTACCGGCGACGTCTACATCGGTTCCGTTCCGATCCGGCCTGCGGAACCGTCCGACGAGCTGGAGGTTCTACTCGGCTGGGCCGACGACATTCGCCGGCTTCGCGTACGGACGAACGCGGACAACGCGGAGGACGCGGCAACCGCGTTTCGCCTCGGTGCCGAAGGAATCGGTCTGTGCCGCACCGAACATCAGTTCCTCGGAGACCAGCTTCCTCTGGTGCAGAGACTCGTCCTGGCCGACGACGAAGCCGAAGAGATCGAGGCGATCGCGGCGCTGACCGCCGCCCAGGAATCGGACTTCACGGCACTGCTCCGGGTCGTCGGCGATCGGCCCATCACCGTGCGTCTGCTCGACGCTCCCCTGCACGAATTTCTGCCGTCGGACGGTAGTTACGGTGACCCTGCTCGAGCAGAACGTGCCGCTGCAGCACACGAATCGAACCCGATGCTCGGTCTGCGCGGGGTGCGCTTCGCGATGGTGCAGACCCGCTTGTACCCCGCGCAGGCGGAGGCCTTGTTCCGGGCGTGGGTGACCGTGAACGCCGAGGGCCGATCTCCGAAACTCGAGGTCATGATCCCGCTGGTCTCGCTGCCCGGGGAACTGGCGGAAGCCATCGCGCAGGTCGATCGTGCCGCCCGAACCGTGTTCGAGGACACCGGGATTCAGGTTCCGTACGATGTCGGCAGCATGGTCGAGACTCCGCGCGCGGCCTTGCTCGCAGGCCACCTGACGGCCGACGCACAGTTCCTCTCCTTCGGCACCAACGATCTGACGCAGCTCACCTACGGGTTCTCACGGGACGACGTCGAGAAAGCCATGCTTGCTCACTACCTCGACCACGGACTGGTGACGGACAGCCCGTTCGCCCTTCTGGACCGCGACGGCGTCGGTGCCCTCGTCTCCATGGCTGCCGACGCGGCGCGCGCTGCGCGCCCGAACGTCAAGCTGGGAGTGTGCGGTGAGCACGGCGGTGACCCCCGGTCGATCTCGTTCATCGACTCGGTGGGACTGCACTACGTATCGTGCTCGCCGCGACGTGTCCCGGTCGCGCGGCTGGCTGCCGCCCACGCGACGCTCGAACACCGCTGACACGCAGCAGATACAGAACATCGGCCGAGTCCTCTCGAGGACTCGGCCGATGTTCTGTGTTCGGCTACCCTGCGAGCAGAGCGTACGGCCGAGACAGGATCGACGCGATCGTGCGCAGGAACTCCGCAGCGGGCGCCCCGTCCACTGCCCTGTGGTCGAACGTCAGGCTCAACGTGAGTACCTGGGTGCGGACCGGAGTCTCACCCTCCCAGCGGAATCCGTCCTTCACCCGACCGACTCCGAGGATGGCGACGTTGCCGGGATTGACGACGGGTGTGAAGAAGTCGACGCCGTAAGCACCGAGAGTGCTGACCGAGAACGTCGCACCTTCCATGTCGCTCAGCCCGAGGGTGTTACCCCGCGCCGCGGCAGCGAGAGCGCTGGTTCGTCCGGAGATTTCGCCGACGGACAGCGAGTTCGCGCCTCGAACGACAGGAACCACCAGTCCGCCCGGAACTGCCACCGCGACACCGATGTCGATCGTGTCGAACAAACGGATCTCGTCACCGACGATGCCCGCATTGAGGATCGGGTGCTTGACCAACGCCAGAGCTGCGGCCTTGACGACGAAGTCGTTGAGACTCGGTGGTCGCGAACCGGACTCTGCCAGTTCGGCTTTCAGGCTGTCACGCACGGCGACCAACGCCGTCACGTCGACTTCGTATCCGTGCGTCAGCTGCGCCATCGTCTGCAGACTGTCGATCATGTTCCGCGCGATCGCGCCTCGCATGCCCTTCAGCGGGACGACCTCGCCTGCCCGAGGGCCCGCAGGCGCTGTGGATTCCGTCGTGTCGGTGGACAGGTGGCCTGCAGCCCGTTCGACGTCGGCGGTCGTGACGCGTCCGCCGACCCCACTGCCGGCGACGGTGCTCAGATCGACACCCAATTCGTGTGCACGGCGGCGAACGAGCGGGCCGACGAAGTGCGCGCTCGAAGCCTGTGCCGACGAACTCTCCTCGCGCTGCGGAACACCGGGTGCCGGCTCCGGCTCCGGCTCCACGACGGACACAGCCGCGACGTAGTCCTCGACGTCCTCCGATACGATTCGGCCGCCCGGTCCGGTACCCCGCACCTCGGCAAGGTCGACATCGGACTCTGCGGCGACGCGACGAGCGTTCGGCGACGACTTGATCCGCTCACCCTGTTTCAGCGGGCCGTCGGTCGACGCCGCGGGCGATGCTGCGGTCGTCGAAGAATCCTTCGGGTCCGCCGGAGACGAGCTGGATCCGTCGGCACCCGTCGGTGCGACTTCGCCGTCGGCGAGCAACCACCCGATCACGGCACCGACCGGCAACACCTCGCCGACTTTCGCCGTCGTCGCCAAGATCCCGCTCGCCTCGGCTTCGACGTCGACCTCGACCTTGTCGGTTTCGAGCCGCAACAGCACGTCGCCCGTTCCGATGTGCTGACCGGCCTGGGCCAACCATTCACCGATGACGCCTTCCTGCATCGTGAGCCCCAACTTGGGCAGCACGATCTCCTGAGCCACGGGTCAGTTCCTTTCGAGCAGACGACGAACCCCGGCGACGATACGGTCGGCGTCGGGTACGTACGCGTTTTCGAGTGGGGTGCTGAACGGCACCGGCGTGAACGGGGCACCGAGTCGCAGGACCGGCGCGTCGAGGTAGTCGAACGCCTCCTCTTGGATCTGTGCGGCAACTTCGGCGCCGATTCCACCGAACGTCACGGCTTCGTGCACGACCAGGATGCGGTTGGTCTTCGACGCCGACCTCACGATGGTGGCAGTGTCGAGCGGCTGCACGGTACGCGGATCGACCACCTCGACCGACACTCCGGACTCGGCAAGGGCATCCGCGGCGGCGAGAGCTTCGGTGACCATGCGTCCGAACGCCACGATGGTGACGTCGTCTCCCTCTCGCGGAACCGCGGCCTGCCCGAGAGGTATCGAGTACGACTCTTCCGGCACCTCGCCGCGCGCCCCGAGCAGCACCTTGTTGAGCATGAACACGACGGGGTTGTCGTCGCGGACCGCCGACACGAGAAGACCCTTGGCGTCGTACGCGTTCGACGGCATGACGACCTTGAGGCCCGGCGTGTGGGCGAGCCAACTCTCGAGACTCTGCGAATGCTGTGCACCGGCGCTGACGCCGGCACCGTAGGCCACCGTGATCACCATCGGCACCTTGACGTCGCCGCCGTACATGAATTTCATCTTGGCGGCTTGGTTCACGACCTGATCGAGAGCGACGGCCAGGAAGTCCATGAACATGATGTCGACGATGGGGCGGAGACCACGCGCGGCGGCGCCGACGCCGAGGCCGATGAGCCCCATCTCGGCGATCGGCGTGTCGACCATGCGTCGCTTGCCGAACTCGGCCAACAGCCCGTCGTACATGTGAAACACGCCGCCGTACGCAGCGACGTCCTCACCGATGACGAACACGTCGTCGTCCTCGCGCATCGTCTGCGCCACAGCCTCGTTGAAGGCTTTGACGTACGTGGTGACCCGGGGCGCGTCGACCGGGTCGGTATTCGGAGCTAGTGCAGTGGACATCGGTGTCGGCTCTTTCGGGTCAGTCGCTGTAGACATTGAGTGCGAAGTCGGCCACGTCCGGGAACGGACTGGCCTCGGCGAAGGCAACGGATTCGGCGATGTCGGCATCGACCTCGGCCCAGACCGTCGCGAACTCGGCCTCGGTCACGATGCCTTCCGCCACGGCGCGGGCCTCGAGCAGCTTGATCGCGTCCTTCTCGCGCCAGGCCGCGACCTCTTCCTGCGTTCGATAGGTCTTGCGCAGACCTTTCACTCCCTGGTGGTCGTAGTACCGGTACGTCTTGGCCTCGACGAGCGTCGGACCGCCTCCGGCGCGAGCGCGTTCGACCGCGCGCCCGACGGCGGCGCGGACGGCGATCGCATCCATGCCGTCACAGATCTCGCTGGGAAACCCGTACGCGGCCGCACGGTCTGCGACGTTCTCGAGCTTCATGTGATCGCGCAGCGCGGTGAACTCGGCGTAGCCGTTGTTCTCGCAGACGAACACGACCGGAAGTTCCAGGATGCCCGCCATGTTCGCGGCCTCGTGGAACGCGCCGATGTTGCTGGCGCCGTCGCCGAAGAACGGAATCGCCACGGAGTCCTCGCCGCGGTATTTCGCTGCGAACGCGGCTCCGACCGCGATCGGAATACCGCCACCGACGATGCCGTTGGCGCCGAGCATGCCGATCGACAGGTCGTTGATGTGCATCGATCCGCCGCGGCCCTTGCAGTACCCGTCGACGCGTCCGAACAACTCCGCGAACATCTGACGGAACTGTGCACCTTTGGCGACGGCATGGCCGTGCCCGCGGTGCGTCGACGAAATCTGATCGGAGTCGCGCAGATTGCTCATCGCGCCCGCCGCTACGGCCTCCTGCCCGACGTACAGGTGAAGGAAGCCGGGGAGCTTGCCGCCCTCCATGAGCCGGCCCGCCTCGGTCTCGAACTGTCGGATGCGGACCATGCGCCTGTGCAGGTCCAGCACCACCTCTCTGCTCGGCGTCGGATCGTCGGAGCCGACCGGCTCCACGGCCTCGTGGCCGGCGTTGGTCGCGGTTGCGGTCACCACGTGCACCTCATTCTGGCTCTCGGAGCGAGTTTGTTGATTCCACGTTCAGTATCACCGACAGACTAGCTCAGTGTAAGTAGAATCACTATCGAGTTAGTTGCTCGGTTCTTCTCACACCTCTTACTTGACTTGACGTTCAGTAAATCGCACGATGAGCGCGAGCACGCGCACTTTCGACGACCTACCTGTGGAGGACGGCAGATGCTCGACCGCATACGAGATCGCGCGACCGAGGACCCGAACGGTCTCGCCCTGGTCGACGACCGTCGCACCATGACGTGGGCGGAGGTCGTGACCAGCCTCGACGCCCTTGCGGAGCGGTTCGTCGACGTCGCCCCACGGCCGGACGATCGCATCGCCGTGGTCGGCGAGAACACCATCGAGACTCTGCTGACGCACGTCGCGTGCATCGGGGCAGGAGTGGGGACCGTTGCTGTGTCACGGCAGCTCAAGTCGAACGAGATGGCCGATCAGTTGGTCGATTCGGGGAGCGTCGCCGTCGTGACGGGCCCGGTCGGTCTGGAGTCCGCGACGGGCGCCGCGAACGAGTCCGGATCGAAGACGGTCGTGGTTCACGGTCACACTGCGGTACCCGGCACCGTGGCGTGGGCCGACTTCGTTCGGCCGGCGGACGGACGCATTTCGGCGGCGCCCGAATCCCGTCCGGCACGGCCGCCGCTGGTCTACACGTCCGGCACCACCGGTAGGGCACGGGGTACCCAGGTGCGATGGTTGCCTCACTCCGTCGACACCGCCCGCGAGTTCGCCGACGCGGTGTCCGCGCGTTCCGGCTACCCCGACGGCGTGCACCTCGTCGTCGGGCCGCTGCAACACAACGGGCCGTTGACGTCGGTGCGTCACCTGCTGTCCGGTCGGCCCGTGGTGATCATGGGCCGGTTCGACGCCGAACGCACGCTGGCAGCCATCGAGTCTCACTCGGTGACGTCGACGCTGATGGTTCCCACCCACTTTCAGCGGCTGTTGGCCCTCCCCCACGACGTGCGATCGCGGTACGACACGACGAGCTTGAAGTACGTGGCGCACACGGGATCTGCGTGCCCACCCGACGTGAAGCGGTCGATGATCGACTGGTTCGGCCCCGTTCTGATCGAGTCCTACGGCGGGAGCGAGATCGGTACCGTCTGCAGAATCGACTCGACCGAATGGCTCGAACATCCGCGTTCGGTGGGGAGGGCCATACCGCCGTTCGACGCCGTCGTGGTCGGATCCGACGGCACGGAACTGGGCCGCGGCGAGGTCGGAGTCCTGGGGTTCCGAACGCCGCCCGAACGTCGCATCGAGTATCACGCGGATCCCGAGAAGACCGCAGCGGCGTACATCCTCCCGAACGTCGCCACACTCGGCGACGTCGGTTACGTGGACCACGACGGATACGTGTTCATCACGGACCGTGTCGCCGACATGGTCGTCTCCGGCGGCGTCAACCTGTATCCCGCGGAGAGCGAACGCGTGCTGTCGACCCATCCGGACGTCGCCGAGGTCGCCGTGATCGGGGTCCCCGACGACGACCTGGGCGAAGCGCTTCTGGCGCTCGTAGTTCCCTGCACCGACAGCGACGTGGATGTCGACGATCTCGCACAGTTCGCCAAGAGGTCGATGGCGTCCTACAAATGCCCGAAGAAGTACGTCGTCGTCGACGAACTGACGCGCAACGCCATGGGCAAGCTGGACAAGAAAGCGCTGAGAGCACCGTTCTGGAGCACCGCTCGCACCATTGCAGGCTGACGCCCGCCACACGAAAGGCACCCATGATCGAAGTACTGTTCGTCCGGCACGGCCAGCCCGTCTCGCGAGTACGAAATCCGTCGCTCGCGCCCGAGGGAATCGCCGATGCCCGTCGACTCGCCACGTGGTTGCGTCACGAACAGATCGACGCCGTGGTCTCGAGTCCGTTGGTGCGCGCCCGCGAGACTGCAGACGAACTTGCCGCAGGCATGGGCCGCAGCGTCGACCTCGTGCTGGAGGACCTCCGGGAGTGGGACGACGACATCGATCCCGAGCACTACATGGCCGTCGAGGACATGGCGTCCGACGACCCACGCCTCACTGCCGTCACGACGGGCAATTTCGAGGCATACGTCCCTGGCCTCGATCTCCCGAAGTTCAGGGCGAGGGCACGGTCAGGACTCGAGCAGATCTTCGACCGCTACCCGTCCGGACGCGTCGTCGCGGTTGCGCACGGCGGAGTGATCAATGCAGCGGTAGCCGACGTTCTGGACATGCCGAAGACGTTCTGGCACAACCCCGCCTACACCTCGGTGGCCCGCGTGCAGAAGTTGGATTCGGGCGTGGTCGTGGTGGCGTCGATCAACGACACCGCACACTTGCGTGGCACGGTGAACGCCTGACGGACTCCGCCGTCACGACAGCCGGACGAGGGCCTTGCCGACGTTGCCGCCTTCCAGCATGGACAGGAATGCGTCGACCGCGTTGTCCAGGCCGTCGTGCACCGTCGATTCCGCGACGAGAGCGCCCGACGACAGCCAGTCGGTCACACGGTTCTCGAACTCCACACGAAGGTCTTCGTGATCGCGAACGATGAACCCGCGAATCGTGATTCGCTTCAGGATCGCGTTCATCAAATGATCGATGGGAGGACTGTCCGGTCCACCGTTCGAGATCATGCCGCACAGTGCGACCCGTCCACGCTGCCGTAGCGACGACAACGCGGCAACCAGGTGATCACCGCCGACGTTGTCGAAGTACAGGTCGATACCCTTCGGCGCAGCTGCGCGGAGAGCCGACCCGATCGGTCCGTCTCGATAATCGATACCCACGTCGAAGCCGAAGCGATCGGTCAACATCGCTGCCTTGTCCGGTCCCCCAGCGCTACCGATGACGTTCGACGCACCGAGCAACCTGGCGAACTGTCCAGCAGCGCTGCCGACCGCGCCGGCCGCAGCAGACACGAAAACGGTGTCACCGTCGTGCATTTCGCCCGCTCGAACGAGTCCGCAGTATGCGGTGAAACCCGTCTGCCCGAGAATGCCGAGCCAGTGATGGAGCTCGATTCCGCGCGGGTCGATCACCGTGGCGCCCGCGAGGTCGACGACAGCGTGTTCTCTCCACCCGAGTCGGTGTCGCACGTACGAGCCGGCCGGGACCTCGTCGGTGCCCTCGACGACCACGCCGAGTGCCGATCCGTCGAGCGGTGCATCGACGACGAAGTTACTGGTGTAGTGCATCGCCGACGTACCCAGCCTGCCCCGCATCGACGGATCCACGCTCATGAACACGTTGCGGACCAGAACCTGTCCCGGGCCGGGCCGGGGCAATGCCAGCTCTCGAACTTCGAAGTGCTCGGGCCGAGGGCGGTTCGGCGTCGGCCGTTCGCTCAGGAATACGGCGCGGGTCGTGCTCGCGACACCCGTGGTCATGGCAGCTCCACGATCGTCACGGTGCCCCTCGATCCGTCGATCTCGACCAGCGCACCGTCGGGAATGCGGCGCGTGGCTCCCGGAACACCTGCCGCACAGGGGATCCCGAGCTCGCGACTGACGATCATCGCGTGAGAACCCATGGCGCCGACGTCGGTGACCGCTCCTGCGGACACCATGAACAACGGCGTCCACGAGGGGTCCGTCTGCGGAGCGACCAGAACCTCCCCGACCTGGAACTCGCCGAGATCCGCCATCGACGTGACCACGCGTGTACGGCCCCGGACGACGCCCGACGACGCACCCGACCCCTGCAGGACGTCTCCGACCTCGACGGGCTCCACAGCCGTCTCTCCCCGACGGGCCAGCGTCGACAGTGCAGGCAACGGTTCACGAGTGTCGAGGAACGTCGGCAGCTCGAGCCCGAACAGCTGTTTCCACTCGCGGTGACGCTCTGCCAGGGTCGCCTTCAACGAGTGCGGCGCACTGGCGAGAACGTCGAGTTCCTCGTCCACGGCCATGAAGACGTGGTCCGCCGACTCCAGATCACCGTCCGCGTACAGACGGCGCCCCAGCTCGACCAGCGGAACCCGCGCCTCGTGAAGCACCTTGATGCAGTTGGTCTTCGCGCGCTCACGCCACGCCGAGAACCGTCGCGCCGACGCAAGCGCCGTCATGAGCGTCGCGCGCCCGTCGTCATCCGTGACCGCGGCGCGTGCCAGCTCGAGCGCCTCCGCCGAGTCCGACGCGTGATCCGACGAGCGGACCGTCGGCGACGCCGAATCGTCCTGCAGTCGCAGGCGGTCGACCAGGCCCAGGACGAGTTCGGGATGCGTTTCCCACGACGGAGAGCCGAGGTCCCATTCGTTGGGACCTCGATAGCCGTAGTCGAGCAGAAAACGCTCGAGAGTGGCGTCGAACTTGCTGTCGATGCCCGAGACGGACGCGTCGGCACCCCCGGTGCGGGCATCGAAGGCGTCCATCAATTCGGTGTTGCTCCGGACGAGCCGACTCAGTTCCCACAACGCGTACGACGGCACTGCCGAATCGACATCGCCCGCCGCCCCGACCAACGACACGATCAGGTCTTGTCGGTCGGCGCCGAGAAGTTGACCGAGAACGGCCGGGCCGACGGCAGCGCCGTTGGTCGCGATCACCTCGCCGCGCCATGCCACCCGCTCCAGCGGCATCACCGATCGTGCGCGCGCGACGAGAGCTGCAGGCGTCAGAGCCGTGAGGTCGGGCCGCTCGGCGCGAAGCCGATCTGCGAGCACCCGGTCTTCTTCCAACTCGGGAAACGTCTCGGTCGACAGGACCCAGGCGTTGCGTGCCGTCAATCGCTCGGTGGCGTCGGCGTTCTCGTCGTCCGGATGCCCGACGTACGCGGGAATGTTCGGATCCCCGCCGTAGAAGAGCTGGTCGACGAGCTCGACCGGGAGTCCGCCGCGGATGCCCACCAACCGGGACATCGACAGGTTGATGTACAGGTGTCCGTAGAAGATCCCGGACGACGCGGCCACGTCGGGCTTCTCGGCCAGCGAATAGCTGCCGAGGCTGGCGTAACCGAAGTTCCACCCGGGCAGAATGTTCTGGATCCACCCGAGGTCGGCCCCGAGTGGCGTGATGGGATCGGACAACACGTCACTGGCATTGAGACGTGTGTACACCGGAAGTCTCGTGCTGGGAACGGTATCGACCAACCAACGCTGTTCGGCCACTGCGCTTCTCGTCTCTGTCGTCACCGGATGCGGTGAAACCAGTTTCTAGACATCGAATTCACAAAAGACTGTGATGCACGACACTCTACATGTAAGACTGCACTCGGAAGCAAGTTACTTGCCGAATTCCCCGACCGAATCCGCAGAGGGAGACCTTCGATGAAATTGCAGGACAAAGTTGTCGCCATCACCGGCGGAACCCAGGGCATCGGTCGCGGAATCGCCGCCGCCGCCCTCGCAGAAGGAGCCACGGTGTCACTCAACGGCCGTTCGAAGGAGAAAGGCGACAAAGCGCTCGCCGATTTCGGGGTCGGCGAGCGTGCCGCGTTCTTCGCAGGCGACGTCACGTCCCAAGCGGACGTCGAGGACTTCATCGAGCAGACCGTCGCCACCTTCGGCCGCATCGACGTCCTCGTGAACAACGCAGGCGGTGCACGAGATCTGCAGCCGACAGCGCAACTCAGCGACGAGGAGTGGACGCTCGTCATGAACTGGAACCTCAACTCCAACTTCTGGGCCACGCGTCGCGCGCTGCAACACATGCTGCCGCGCAAGTACGGACGCATCATCAACATCTCGTCCGTCGAGGGCAAGCACGGCAAACCCGTGTTCACCGCCTACGTCGCAGCCAAGCACGCGATCAACGGCATGACGAAGTCGATCGCCCGCGAGGTGGGCACCGAAGGCATCACCGTCAACTCGATCTGTCCGGGTCTCGTCATCACCGACATCATCAAGAACAACGGTCCGGACACGGCGAAAGCCATGGGTTTGACGTTCGACGAGATGGTCGCGATGTTCGCCGAGGAATCGTCGATCAAACGTCCCAACACCGTGGAAGAGGTCGCGGCGATGGCGATGCTTCTCGCGTCCGACGCCGGTGCGGGGATCACCGGGGCGATCCTCTCGGTCGACGGCGGCACGGCGTCGTACTGAGCGACGACGCCGACGAACGGGAAGGATTTCGATGAGCACATCCGGCCTGGAAGCCAGCCGCGAACTCGCCGAACGATATTCGGTGGTCGTCCGCAGCCTCACACCCGACGAGTGGTCGGCGCCAAGTCGGTGCGCCGGCTGGTCCGTCAAGGACCTCGTCGCCCACACCGGTTCGAACTTCGCGGCGTTGACCGACCCGCCCGAACCCGACCCGGCGGTACCGCCGCCGACCACTGCCGAGGAATTGCAGAATCGACTCGTAGACGCGCGGCGTGACTGGACGTACACGCAGGTGGCGGACGAGTTCCTCGCCCATCTCGACGGTGCGGTCGGTGTGCTCGGGGCGATGCAGCGAGACGATCTCGCGGAGCAGCCCATGGTGCTGACCGACCTGGGAACCTACCGCACCCATCAGCTGTCGGACGCCTTCGCATTCGACATGTGGTGCCACATGTACGTGGATCTACTCGGTCCCGACGGTCCGGTGGTGCGTCCGATTCCCGACCCGGAGGACGATCTGGTTCGCGTCGCGGTCGAGTGGATGTGGACGGGCCTGCCTCAGATGTGTACGCCGGTATCGGCCGTGCTCGACCGTCCGATCGGAGTGAAGTTGACCGGCGCCGGAGGCGGCGAGTGGACACTCGTTCCCGGTTCCGAACTCCTGACCGTGGAGACGGGTCTTTCTCGAACGGACACCGTGATCACCTCGCGCGCAACGGACTTCGTTCTGTGGGGTACCACCAGAAGCTCGTGGCGGAATCACGTGTCGATCGACGGCGACAGATCCTACGTAGAGAAGATTCTGGACACGGTCGACATCATCTGACCTGTCCGGCCGACGCGGGTCGTGGCGCCGTCATCTCACCGGAGACGGCCCACGCCACGCATCGCGAGAGAATCTCTCGGTACTGCGGGACGACCCAACTTCCCCGATCCACTCGGCCCAGGTCGTCGATGCCCAGATCCTGCACGTCGAATCGCCCGCGGCAGTGTCCCAACGTGAAGTAACAGACCGTACCCCTACCGTGATCCTTGGTGTAGAGCACCGGCCGCGGCTCGTCCACCGTGGTGTGCCCCTCCTCGAATCCCGTGGACTCCCCGACGAATCGTGTATGTGCGAGAACACGAATCGGCGGATGCAGCTCGCTGACGTACAGCTCGTCGACGGCATCGAACGGGCCGATACCGGCCACGAGCGGATGCTCCGGTTCCGTGATCTCGACCCGGTACGGCGCGATCGGCGGATGCCCGAGGAACTGGCTCCCCAACACGGCGGGAAGTACCCCGAGCGTTCGAGGTGTGACGTACTTGCTCGGCGAACCGGCCGGAGTTCGTTCGATTGCCGAATTGGTTCCGTGCAGAGCCAACCAACGGCCTCCGCGAGAAACGAAGTCGGCGAGCGTCTTCTGCTGCGTCGCGTCGGGAATTCGGTTGCAGGTATACGTGATCAGCACATCTGCCGCAGCCAGGGCATCAGCGCAGTCGTAGTCCTCGAACACCCTGGTGCGCACGTTCTCGTACCGGGCCAGTTCCGACAGCAATTCCACACGCGCATAGTCGAAGTCGTGCCACTGCCCGCCGCACACCAACACCGCGTCGATCCGACCTGCCGGTCCCGACATCGTTCCTCCTGTGGCTTCAATCGTGCGCGTGCAACGCCTTGCCCGCGAGGGCGAGGTGCGCTTCACCCAGCGCCTCTGCCTGCGTGGGATGTGCATGGACGTGCTGAGCGACGTCGCCTGCCGTGGCTTCCCAGTTGTAGATGAGCTGCGCCTCTCCGATCAGCTCACCGACGCGAGCACCGACCAGGTGTATGCCGACGACCGGTCCGTCGTCGCCCGCACGAACGAGCTTGACACCGCCGGAGGTGCGCAGGATGCGGCTCTTACCGTTTCCACCGAGGTCGTACACCACAGTCGACACGTCCGAGTACTGCTCGCGCGCCTCGGCCTCGGTCAGCCCGACCGAAGCCACTTCCGGGTTCGAGTACGTCACCCGCGGAATACCCCTGTCGTTCACGGGCATACAGTCGAGCCCGGCCAGCTGTTCGGCCACGAGAATTCCCTGAGCGAATCCCCGATGGGCCAGCTGCGGTCCGGCCACGATGTCTCCGACGGCGAAGACCCCGGGCACGGACGTCTGCAGCCACTCGTCGGTGACCACGAACCCGCGATCGAGGTCGATTCCACCTTCGACGAAACCCATGCCGTCGGTGCGGGGACCTCGTCCGACGGCGACGAGCAGCAGGTCGGCGTCGAGACGGCTTCCGTCCGCCATCTCCAGATCGACCCCGCCGCCCGAACGCTGTGCCGCACTCGCGAAGGAACTTCCGGTGCGCAGCGTCAGACCACGCTTGCGGAATGCTCGTTCGACCTGCTTCGACACCCACACGTCTTCCGTGGGCAGCAGGCGAGGGGCGGCCTCGACGATCGTCACGTCGGCACCGAGCGACGACCACACACTCGCGAATTCGCATCCGATGACCCCACCACCGAGCACGATGACGCGGTCGGGCACGTCGCCCAGCTGGAGTGCGCCGTCACTCGTCACGACCGACCCACCGATGTCCAGGCCGGGCAAGGACTTCGACTGCGAGCCCGTCGCGAGCACGAGCGCGTCGCCGCGGTAGGTGCTGGTGCCGCCGCCGTCGTGCGTCACTTCGACGGTACGTTCGCCGACGACCCGCCCGTGGCCGACGACGACGTCGATGGACCGCGACGCGATCAAGCCCTGCAGACCGCGGTACAAGCCGGCGATCACGTCGTCCTTGTAGCCGTTCACCGCGCTCATGTCGACACCGTGCAGCGTCGCCTTGATCCCGAAACTCGTTGCCTCCTTGACGGAGTCGGCGATCTCGGCGGCGTGCAGCAGCGCTTTCGTCGGAATACATCCGTTGTGCAGGCAGGTACCCCCGAGCTTGCCCGCCTCGATCAGGACGACCGACATTCCGAGCTGCGCGGCGCGAAGCGCACACGCGTACCCTCCCGATCCGCCGCCCAGAATCACCACGTCCGCAGCGGTGGTCACGTCGTCACCCATCGCGAACTCAGAAATCGAAGCGGTTGGTGAACCCGCCGTCGACCACCAGATTGGTCCCGGTGATGTGCCCGGCTGCAGGCGATGCCAGGAAAGACACCGCGTTCGCCACGTCCTCGGCGGCACCGAGCTTGCCCAGAGACGCGGACGCGAGCGCAGCCTCGTACAAGGCCGGGCGGCTGCTCCGAATGGTGTCCCACGCCCCGCCTTCGAAGAAGATCGGACCGGGCGACACTGCGTTGACTCGGATTCCTTTCGGACCGAGGGCTCGGGCCTGGGCCGACGAGTGCTGCAGCACAGCTGCTTTGAGCGCACCGTAACTGTTGGCCGTCGTGATCGGCCCGGCTTCGAGAGCGGACGTGGTACTGATGGTGACCACCGACGCGGCGTCGCTCGTCTCGAGGTGCGGCGTCGCCGCCTCGATGAAGTTGACCAGACTCATCAGGTCGACGTTGAAGCTGTTCAGCCACGCCTGCGGGCCCTTGCCGGTGGCAGCGGAGGCGTTCACGACGACGATGTCGATTCCGCCCAGCGCTGCCGCGGCGTCGTCCACGAACGACGCGACGGCAGCGGCGTCGCCGACATCGACCGCCTTGTGGAAAACCGTTCCAGCCCCGGACAATTCGGCGGCGACGTCGGAAAGGCGTTCTTCTCCGCGCGCGCAGATTCCGACCGACGCACCTTCGGCAAGCAAAGTGCGTGCGATCGACAGGCCGATTCCACGGCTCGCGCCGCTGACGAGCGCTCGTTTTCCGGCGAGACCGAGATCCATGTGATGACTCCTTGGCTGCTGTGGGCGCTGGGCGCCGGTGTCGAAAGTTCGTGTGCGGTGTTGCGGCGGTTACTGATTCATGATTCCGACATGGGTCTGGAAGTCGAGCACGTGCGTGAAGTCGTTGACCGACTGGACGGCGCGACGAGTGTCGGCGCCGCGAACGACGCTCAACGACGTGTGGTGGACCCGCACCGGCATGTCGAGACCGCTGCCGAGCGCGTGGGCGAGCACCGCGTTGATGACGCCTCCGTGACACGTCACCACGACACGTTCACCGAGGTGATCGTTCACGATCGTTTCCACGACGCCGAGTACACGCTCTCGGAATGCCTGGGCGTCCTCGGCGTACGGGAAGACCTCGTACCGCCGCGTTCGAATGTGGTCACGGAATATCGCGGCGATCTCGTCGTGCGGCAGGACCTCGAACGGGGATCGGTCGGCCGGAAATCTCTGCCACGCTTCGTATTCCACGAGTTCGGGGCGGACGACCGGGGTCAGCCCGTGACGTTCCGCAATCGCGGTTCCGGTGCGCAGTGCACGACTCAACGGTGAACTGTAGACGGCGTCCACACGGGCTGCAGCCAATCGCTCGGCCACGGCGTCGACCTGACGCTCACCGAGCTCGGACAGCGGCGGGTCGACGGTCTCGCCTGCGCTGAGATCCTTGCTCAACTTCTGCTCGCCGTGACGCACGAGCACCAGCTCGCACAGACCGTTCAACGGGGCGAACGGGTTGTCGAGGTCGATGGACCGAGCGCGCGGCTGACTGAGCATGGTCCGAGTCAACCACAAACTATCGTCGGTCTAAAGATACTTGGGAGAAATTTTCTGTGCCGGCCCCGTCACAGGCTCGCGATGTCGGCCGCCACGTCGCGCACCTCGTCCGAGAAACGTCTGCGCCCGAGGTTGGCCAGTACCGCGTCCTCGGTGAGCCAGGACGACATCGACACTTCCAACAGACTCGACAACGCGGTCGCGGCTGCAGCCTGTTTCGCCCGAACCGTGATTCCGTGCCGAGTGCGCAGTTCCGCCATGAACAAATTCAGCACAGCCAAACGAACACTCCGACGAAGAGACTCGATGGACAAGCTCCACCCGGGTGAGTGCACGAAGTACACGAGCGACGCCGGGCGATGTTGATCCGTCCATTCGAGCAGCCCGACGATGACGTCGCCCAGAGAAGCCGAGTCGTCGCTGTCGATCCGACGGCGTAATTCGTCGAGCAGACCCTCCGAATACAGGCGAAGCCCACCGAGAAGGACGTCGTCCTTCGACGGGTAGTGGTAGTAGACAGCGGCGGAGGTCATCTGTGCCTCGGCAGCGATGTCGGCCACCGTCACGTCCTCGATGGACCGCACCGAATACAGATGCATGGCAGCGTCGATCACCATCTCGCGACGCGACGGCCGGTGGGCGGCACGTTTGACGCTCCCGTCCTCCGAGGCCTTACCGGTGCTCCTCGCCGTCCCCTTCTTGCCTGTCATGACCTAGATCATGACAGGCAGGGTGTCGGCCCGGCGGTGGGCGACCCGCTTCTCGTCGCGAACAGGTCGCCCGACCCGTGGACGTGGTGTGTGAGGATGGACCCACCCGAGGGGCCGACGAGAACGGGAGCACGCTGTGGCGCGACGGAAAGCTGTCGACGAGGATCTCGCGACGCAGGTCGACGACGAATTCGGCGACGAACCGATGCCTGCCGACCCCGCGCCTGCTGCATCGACCAAGAATTCCGCCCATCGGCCGTCCCGTCGGCATCTCATCGTCCAGGCCGCCGTTCGAGTGTTCTCGACGAAAGGGTTCGCCGAGGCGTCGATCCAGGAGATCGCCGAAGCAGCAGGCATGGTGGCGACCGCGGTCTACTACCACTTCTCGAGCAAGGAAGAACTGTTCGAGAGCGCTCTCGGCTACGCGATGGACGCGAGCTCGGCCGCCGCACAGAACACCAGGCCCGACGACGTGGACGCCGACGCGGACTCGTTCCGTGCCGTCATCGATGCGGTGTGGGACTGGACCGCGGAACATCCGAACGCGTCGCGCATGCTGTTTCTCCAGATCGCGGGCGGAGCCACTCCCGGGACACGCCTGCTGACCAAGGAGTACATGGAGCGCCATATCCGACGGGCGTTCGACTACTTCCCCGCCGTCGAGATCCCGTCGAACAAGCGGGCAGCGGCCGCCCAGCAGGCCGCGCGATCGTTGCGAGTTCGGACGATGATCGGAACCACGATCGCCATTCAGCCTCTGCGCATCGAGGGCGGGCCACTGTCGAACATCTCCACACCGCGTCTGCGCGCCGCGATCAACGACGTGTGTTCGAAGATGATCGTGGGTCGCTGAAACAGCCGCTCACGTCGGCGCATTCGAGTAACTTGACTGCAACCACAGTTGTTCTGTCGAGTTCTGGAGTGTGTCCATGCGCATCGCCGCATTCACCGGAGGCCATTCGTTCGACCGCGACGCCTTCGCTGCCCTGCTGGAGTCTCTGCCCGGTGACGTCACCTGGTTCGAACATGCCGACGTCGCCCTCGGGCCCACCGAGCTGACGACTTTCGACGTCTGCCTCCACTACGACATGCCGGGGACGCTGCCCGAACCGTCCGATCCCCCCGCTGCGTTACGCGACGCGATCGCGTCGGCACCGACGACGGGACTGGGATACGTGGTCCTGCACCACGCCATCGCGTCGTGGGCGACCTGGGAGGGGTGGTCGGAATTCGTGGGGGGCAAATATCTCTATCGACCGGGCGTCGTTCGCGGAATCGACGAACCCGATTCCGGCTACCGACTCGACGTACCCCAACGAATTTCGGTTGCGGATGCGTCGCACCCGGTCGTCGAGGGAATCCCCCCGACCTTCGACATCGTCGACGAGACGTACCTCTGCCAGGTGTTCGAGGACGACGTGACGCCCCTGCTGCGTAGTGACGCCGAGATGACCGACGCCGTGCACTGGTCCACCGCGCTCGCCATGGCCGGCAGGCGTGGTGAACGCGAGGGGTGGCATCACGAGCCCGGTTCGTCGCTGTGCGGGTGGACGAAAACCAACGGTCGAAGCCGTCTGGTCTACCTGCAGCCCGGAGACTCGGCGGCCACCCTCGGCGATCCGGTGTACCGGCGCCTGGTGGCAGGTGCCGTGCGCTGGGCCGCTCGACCGCAGGGCTTTATGTAGTCCAATTCAAGAAATATGTGTCTGCGGTCACGTGCCGCTGTTACAGTAAGTGCATTCGACGTTAAGTAAGGCCTCAGCCCCGCTTCAAGGAGAACCGCGATGCGACAGATCAAGCATCCGATGAGCCACGCGATCTACGAATTCGACGACGATTTCAACGTCTTGGTGACCACTCGCGACGGACGAACCGGAACGTTCGACCCCGAGGGCAGGTACCTGCACGGTGAGGTGAAAGCCGTCGATCCCGAACTGGCGCGCTGGGTGGGACTCGGTCCACGAGAACCTATTCCGATCACCCAGAACCGCCGCTTCATGGGAGCCGCGAAGCTACTGGAGAAGATGCAAGCCGACAAACTCGCCGAGGAAGCCCGCGCCGCGGCGCTGGACAAGGGAGGCAAGCTGTGACCGATATCGAGGATCGCCCGCCGTCGGGGACCGACGACGGATTCATCGAGAACGGAATGGGCTACCAACGCCTTCTCGACACCGACACCCACCCGGTTCCGCCCATCCTGCGCGAAGAAAGCCACGACCTCTACGAGGACCAGAATTTCGTACCGGTCTCGCGCTACATCAGCCGCAGATATCACGAGCTCGAACGAGACCGCGTGTGGTACAAGGTGTGGCAGATGGCGTGCCGCGAGGAGGAGATTCCCGAGCCCGGCGACACACTCGTCTACGAGATCTGCGAGAAGTCCATCCTCATCGTGCGCGGCAAGGACATGAGCATCCGCGCGTTCTACAACTCCTGCCTGCACCGCGGACGAACGCTACGCGAGGAGGCCGGACCTGCAGGTAACGAAATACGTTGTCCGTTCCACGGTTTCGCGTGGAACTTCGACGGGACCCTGAAGTCGATGACGTGCGCCTGGGACTTTCCACAGGTCGATCAGGGGAAGATGGACCTTCCGCAGGTGAAGGTCGGCACCTGGGGCGGCTTCGTGTTCATCAACATGGACCCCGAATCCGAATCGCTCGACAGCTTTCTAGGGGATCTCGGCAAGCACTTCGAGGCGTGGCCACTCGAGGATCGGTACATCCAAGCCCACGTCGCTCAGGTCATCCAGGCGAACTGGAAAATCGCGCAGGAGGCGTTCTCCGAAGCGTTTCACGTGATCACCACGCATCCTCAACGCGTCGTCGGGACCGGGGACTCCAACAGCCAGTACGACAGCTGGGGAAACTTCAACCGCGGCATCACCGCCAACGGAGTCCCGAGCCCCCACATCAACTTCGTCCCCACCGAGCAGGAAATGTTCGACTCGATGGTCGACGCCCGTATCGACGAAGATCCCATGGTGACGCTTCCGGACGGCGTGACCGCTCGCGAGATGTCGGGCATGCTGGCCCGCGAAGGACTGCGCGACGTCATCGGAGATGTCAAGGCGGACAACATGTCCGACGCCGAGTCACTCGACAGCATCTACTACACGGTGTTCCCGAACTTTCATCCGTGGGGCGCCTACCAACGAATCGTGTACCGGTTTCGGCCCAACGGCGACGATCACGAAACGTCGATCATGGACGTTTACCTCCTCGGGCCGTTCAAGGGTGAACGGCCGAAGCCGGCCAAGACCCAATGGCTCGACCCCGACCAATCATGGTTGGAGGCAACGATTCTTGGAAGTTCGGCCCGGGTGTTCGACCAGGATGCCTACAACATGCCGAAGGTTCAGCGAGGGCTGAAGACGACGCAGGCGAAGACCATCCCCCTCGCCCGGTACCAGGAATTGAAGATCAGACACATTCATCACCTTCTCGCGGAGTGGATCGGCGAGTAGGCGCCTTCGGCGCACGTGCGCGCGAATGTATAGCCCTCTATACATTCGCGCGCACGTGCGGCGACGCCGTCTAACGAACGAGAGGCCGGACACTCGGAGATCTCTCTCCGTGTGTCCGGCCTCTCGTCACCGGTAGTGGGACAGCGTAGAGCCGTCAGCAAAATCCGGGTTTGGCGATCCCTGAAAGGGGATCAGATAGCGCGAACGCCCGTTGCCTGGGGGCCCTTCTGACCCTGGCCGACCTCGAACTCCACGCGCTGACCCTCGTCGAGCGTCTTGAAGCCAGTTCCCTGGATCTCGGAGTAGTGAACGAACACGTCAGGTCCGCCACCGTCCTGCTCGATGAAGCCGAAGCCCTTTTCGCCGTTGAACCACTTAACACTGCCCTGCGTCATACCGTAAACCTTCTGTAGCGAGCTGGACCTTCACGTCGAAGCTCCAATCTCATCCGTGATCATGCCATTGTTCTGAGTCATGCGAAACGTCGGGGGCGAAAAAACTTCGAGATAGCGTGGACCCGGTGGATTCGCATCATCACGACATCATCCGCCTTGCATGGTCCAGACACCTGGGGCTCGCCGACTCTGCGCTGCGTGACGGACGCCGTCACACCCTCGTCGTCCCGGAGGCGACGTCGGTCACATTTCTTCGTCTCGGCGACGCCACTGCCCTGGTCGGGCCGGAAGCAGCTGTCTCCGAGGCGTCCGACAGGTCGGACGACGAGCTTGCCCGACGCGGCACCCTGGCGTCGTCGTGCGAGGCACCCGGCCGGACGCACGGGCCGGTCGTGCTGTCGTTCGCGGGCGACATCGGTACCGAGCTGGATCGACACGACCCGCTGATCTCCCACGACCTCGGCCACGTGCTCGACCTCGAAGGCCGATGCGCACCCGACGACGTCATCGCCGCCGATCTGACCCGCAAGCGATCCTGGTTCACTCTGCTCGACGACGACAGGCCCGCAGAATCCGCCGCGCCACTCGCTGCGGCCGCGTATCTCGAATGGGAGGGCGTACTCGCGGACGTCGGCGTGTTGACGGCACCGACGGCGCGCCGACGCGGCAACGCTCAGGTGGTGGCTCGTCTTGCGACGAACGACGCGTTCGACGAGGGCATGATTCCGCAATGGCGATGCGACGTGGAGAACACGACGGCCCGTCGCCTCGGCGCGAGGCTCGGGTACGAAGAGTGGGGCGTGCTCGTCTCGGTCGACGTACGTTGAATTCATGAGCTACGTCGAGAACGGCAAGGAATTCGTACGCGACACCAACTACATCGAAACCCGCATCACCGCGGACGGCCGCGACGGGTACCCCGTCGAAGCGGGCCGCTACCGCCTCGTCGCGGCACGGGCGTGCCCGTGGGCGCATCGATCCATCATCGTGCGTCGCCTGCTCGGGCTCGAGGACGCCATCTCCCTGGCCATCCCTGGCCCGACGCACGACCAACGCAGCTGGAACTTCGACGAGGAACCGGGTGGCGTCGACTCGGTCCTGAAGATTCCGCGACTGCAGGACGCCTACTTCGCCCGTTTCCCCGATTACCCGCGTGGCATCACGGTGCCCGCGATCGTCGAGATCTCGACCGGCCAGGTCGTCACGAACAATTACCCGCAGATCACGTTGGACTTCTCCACCGAATGGACGCAGTACCACCGCGACGGTGCACCCGACCTGTACCCCGAGGCGCTGCGCAGCGAGATCGACGACGTGGCCCAGCGCGTGTTCACCGAGGTCAACAACGGTGTATACCGGTGCGGCTTCGCCGGATCGCAGGAGGCGTACGACAAGGCATACGACCGCCTGTTCGACGCCTTGGACTGGCTCGCAGGCCGCCTCAGCGACCAGCGATACCTCGTCGGCGACACGATCACCGAAGCAGACGTACGCCTGTTCACGACACTCGTGCGTTTCGACGCCGTCTACCACGGTCACTTCAAGTGCAATCGCAGCAAGCTCAGCGAGATCCCGACGCTGTGGAACTACGCCCGCGACCTGTTCCAGACCCCGGGTTTCGGTGACACCGTCGACTTCGACCACATCAAGCGGCACTACTACGTCGTGCACAGCGACATCAACCCGACCGGCGTCGTACCGAAGGGGCCCGAGCTGCACGGATGGCTCGAGCCCCACGGCCGCGAATCACTCGGCGGACGCCCGTTCGGCGACGGCACCGCGCCGCATCCGCCAAGCAAGGAGGAGCAGGTCCCGGCGGATCACTGGGTGCCGGCGTAGGTGCCGAAGCTCCACGTGATGCCCTCGGGATCACGGCACGTGAATCCGCGGCTGCCGTAATCCTCGTCTTTCATCGGACGGGTCACCCGGGCACCGGCTCGGGTGACCCGTTCGAGTACGGCGTCGGGGTCGGCCGTGACGACGTAGACGTTCCCGACGCCCGGATCGAGCGGAGAGTCGTCGCGTGCGCTTCCGAGCATGACGCCGCCGCCTTCCGGCCACCTGAGCTCGGCATGCTCGACGACGTCACCGTCGCCGTACACGGCCGCCTCGGTGAAGCCGAACACGTCGACGAGGAAGCGGATTGCGGCACGCGCGTCGGCGTAGGCGAAGCACGGCCAGATTGCGGTTGCGGTACCTGTTTCCTGTGTCATGACTGCGATCCTTCCCCCGGTCACTCGTCCTCGTCTTGGACGAATGAGAACTTCTCGTCCCGACGCCACTGCGACGGCGAGACGCCCGCGAGATCGCGCCATTCGCGGGCCATGTGTGCCTGGTCGTAGTAGCCGCATGAGGCCGCGATGTCGGACAGACGAGGCACGGCGGGTCGTTTCATCAGGCGGTGCGAGCGGTGGAAGCGTGCGATTCTCGCCGCATCCTTGGGCGAGATCCCGAACTCCGCGGCGAACCTACCGACCAGGTGTCGGCGGCTCCATCCGATGTTCGACGCGACCTCGCCGACGCGCGCCGCGCCACCGGCGTCGACCAGTTGCCGCCAGGCCTCGCGCAGCGTCGGATCGATCTGCTGCTCGGTCGGCGACCGACCCAGGATCTCGTCGACGACGTCGAACCTGTCCATCCAATCGAAGGCGTCGCTGACCCGATCGAGCAACTCGTCGGCGTCTCGGCCGAGAACGTCGGACAGGTCGACCATCCAGTCGCCGAGCGCAGCAGTCGGAACGCCGAACAGCGATCGCGCACCCGACGGGGTCAAGGACAGCTGGATACCGTGCTGATTGCCGTCGTGCGCGATCGTCACGGGCTCCGCGGAGATGCCACTGGCCAGCGTTTCGAACGAGCAGGCACCCTGTCGTGGGGAGTCCGCGATCTGCAGCTTGTCCCCGATCGACACGATCACCGTCAGATACGGGCTCGGCATACCGATGTGCTGCCCGGGCTCGTATCCGGACAAGCGATAGCCGTCGTAGGCGCGCACGTACGGACGCAACCTCGCGCTCGCTGCTCGACGCGCGCCGTCGGACACGGCATTCATGCGTTCAGGGTAGAACCGACACCGAACGGGTACCAGCGCTTCGGTGCCGACAACCGGCACCGAAGGGATCGATCGGAGCGGGACGTGGCGAGCAAGAAGAACGACCAGGTCGACGTCATCAAGGAGGGCGGACGCGTCGAGAAGGCCCTCGTCGGCATCCTCGACAACGCCAGCCGCCTCCAGGGACCGGCCGTCGAGAAGTACGTGGCGCACATGCGTCGTCAACACCCGAACGACACCCCCGCGCAGCTGATCGAACGCCTCGAGAACCGTTTCCTGCTCGCGGTGACCGGCAGCGGCAGTGCCGTCGGCGGCGCGGCGGCAGTTCCGGCGATCGGCACGATCGCATCGCTGACGGCGGTCGGTGCGGAGACGGCGTTCTTCATCGAGTCGTCGGCGCTGCTCACCCTGTCGGTCGCGTCGGTGCACGGCATTCCCGTCCACGACCACCAGCAACGACGCGCCCTCGTGCTCGCGGTCGCGCTGGGCGAATCCGGAATGCAGATCGTGCAGAAGACCGTCGGCACATCGGCGAAGAACTGGGGAACTCTCGTCACGTCTCGCATTCCGGGTGGCGCGATGGCGAACATGAACCGGTCGCTCGTGAAGAAGTTCGTCTCGAAGTACCTCGCGAAACGGAGTGCCCTGCTGTTCGGCAAGCTGCTTCCCGCCGGAATAGGGGCGGTCATCGGCGGCGCAGGCAATCGTGCGATCGGCAAGGGCGTCATTCGCAATGCTCGGGACGCGTTCGGTCCCCCGCCTGCCGCCTGGCCGGAAAGCCGCATCATCGAGCCCGACTGAAATGTTTCGACCCGAAGCGAACGTTGGAGGGAACATGACGATCACCGACACACCCGCACTCGGCAGGCTCGGCATCTGGAGGCACTTCTCGGGGATACCGCCTGAGCTCGCCAAGCAGATCGAAAGCAACGGTTACGGCACGATCTGGCTCGGGGGCTCGCCTCCCGCCGATCTCGAGTCGGCCGAAGAGGTGCTCGACGCGACCGAGTCCATCGTCGTCGCGACCGGCATCGTCAACATCTGGTCGGCCGACGCAGCCGAGGTGGCCGAGTCGTATCAGCGCATCGAGAAGAAGCACCCCGGACGGTTCCTGCTCGGCATCGGCGCGGGACATCCCGAGGCAACGCAGGAGTACACGAAGCCGTACGACGCTCTCGTGGCGTACCTCGACACGCTCGACGAGGGCGGCGTCCCGGAGAGCCGACGCGTTCTCGCAGCGCTCGGACCGAAGGTGCTGAAGCTGTCCGCCGACCGGGCCGCGGGCGCACACCCCTATCTGACGCCACCCGAACACACCGCCGAGGCACGCGCGATCCTCGGACCGGACAAGGTGCTGGCACCGGAACACAAAGTCGTCCTGGAGACGGACCCGGTGAAGGGCCGCGAGATCGGTCGGCCGCCGGTGAACAACCCGTACCTGCAGCTGCGGAACTACGTCAACAACCTGAAGCGCCTCGGGTACACGGACGAGGAAATCGGTGACGGTGGAAGTGATCGACTGATCGACGCACTCGTCGCGCACGGCGACGCCGCGTCCATTGCCCGACGTCTGCACGAGCACATCGACGCAGGCGCATCGCACGTCACCGTGCACGCGCTGCCGGACCACGCGGACCCGGCGGTCACCTACCGCGAGGTAGCGGCGGCGTTCCTGGGCTGACACCCATCCGTCGTACCGAAGCCGTACTGTCTTGACGCATGACGTACGGCTTCGCTGTCAGTGCGCTCGAAGCGCAGGGTCTGACCAAGTTCTTCGGGGCGGTCCGCGCGGTGTCGGACCTCAGCTTCTCCGTGCCGCGCCGATCGATCACCGGGTTCCTCGGGCCCAACGGTTCGGGCAAGACGACGACCCTGCGCATGCTGCTCGGTCTCGTACGGCCCACCGCAGGTGCGTCGTACGTGGCGGGCGTTCCGTTCTCCGAACTGACGCACCCGGCGCGAGCAGTGGGCGCCGTTCTCGATTCGCGCAGCCTGCATCCCAAGCGAACGGCACGCGGACATCTGCGCATCTACTGTTCGGCCGTCGGTGTTCCGGACGCGCGAGCCGACGAGATGCTGGGCCTCGTCGGGCTGTCCGACGTCGGTGACCGCCAGGTCGGCGGCTTCTCGCTCGGCATGCGACAACGGCTGGCATTGGCCACCGCGCTGCTCGGTGACCCGGAGATTCTCGTTCTCGACGAGCCCGCCAACGGCCTCGATCCAGAAGGTATCGCGTGGCTTCGCGACTTCCTGAAGTCCTACGCGGCCGGTGGCCGTACCGTTCTGATCTCGTCGCATCTGCTGCGTGAGGTCGAAGCGACGGTCGACCATCTGGTCATCGTCAGCGCCGGATCGCTCATGTATCAGGGCACCGTCGAGCAACTGCGCGCGTCGCGGCCGAGCCGAACACTCGTCGCCGTCTCCGACCCTGCCGCGCTGGCGTTGGCACTCGCGTCGAACGGAGTCACCAACGCACAACTGCTTCCCGACGGCAGGCTCGGCGTCGCAGGCAGCGACACCGACACGATCGTCCGAATCGCCGCCGACGCCGGCCTGACGGTGTTCGGCACCGTGTACGAGCACGTCGATCTCGAGCACGTGTTCCTGTCGATGACCGCAGGTCAGTACGCGAGCGCGCCGGTCGGACCGATGCAGCGGGGCTTCCCGGCACCGCATCACGGACCCGGCTACGGACCTCCACCGAACCACGCGTCGTCACCCTGGAACGGAGGCCGTTCATGACACTGCTGACCGCGGAACTCCGCAAGGTCACCACGCTGAAGTTCTGGTGGCTGTTGGCTCTGCCGCCGATCGTCGTGGGCATCTTCGCCAGCGCCATCTCGTCGGCGATCTCCGAAAGCGTGAGCGACCTCGACATCGAGGGCGGTTTCGCGATCTTCGGCCTGTACGCGGCGCTCGGCGTCGCAATGGTGTTCGCGGCCGTCTTCGCCGCGGTCAACGGCGGCACCGAGTTCCGGCACGACACGATCACGACGTCGTTCCTCACCTCCCGCGGACGCGACCGGGTGATACTCACGAAGATCCTCGTCACCGCGTTGTTCGCTCTCGGATACGGGCTCGCGGTCGAGATCGGAAGCATCGTCTGCCTGCTGCTCTTCTCCCCCACCACCTTCACCTTGACCGCGCACGTGATCGGTGTCGTCGTCGCCGGGTTGTTCGCCGTCGTCGCGTGGGCGGTCATCGGCATCGGCCTCGGATTGCTGTTCGGTTCACCGACGTGGTCCGCAATCGTCGTCGTCGCATGGTTCCCGATGGGCGAGACGATGCTGGTCTCGATACTTGCCGGACTCGGGATCCCGAACGGCTCGGTGCTGACCCCCGCGGCATCGTCGCTCGCGACGGTCACCGTGGGCGATACCGACGACGCTCCGTTCCTGATGTCGTGGCCGTGGGCGCCCGTCGTGCTGGCTCTGTGGGCGATCGGACTCGCTGCCGCGGGGTGGTGGCGCACTCGGCAGCGCGACATCGTCCAGTAGCGCTGTCGGTGGCTCGGTCTACCTTTGAGAGCGATGCCAAGGAACGGTAACGACCTACGCGCTGCAGACAGACCGATCGGCTGGATTCGCCGGCTCGGTGCGCAGTGCTGGCTGCACCGGAAAACCGCGATCGGCGCCCTGGCGGTCACGATGATCGCCGCTGCCATCGACATCTCGTTCCCCCTGCTGACACGGGTCGCGGTCGACGACGCGGCCGCAGGCGACAACAGCACGATCGTCGTGGTCGCCGCGGCCATCGCTGCACTCGGCGTCGTTCGATTCGGTTGTCAGTTCGGACGCCGGTTCCTCGCCGGCCGACTGTCGATCGACGTCCAACACGACCTGAGGCTGGGCCTTCTCGCATCGCTGCAACGACTGGACGGCCGTGGCCAGGACGACATTCGCACCGGTCAGGTCGTCTCCCGGTCCATCACCGACCTGCAACTCGTGCAGGGCCTGCTCGCGATGGTGCCGCTGTCCGCGGGTGCGCTGCTGCAGTTCTTCCTCGCGCTGGGAGTCATGACGTATCTGTCGCCGCTGCTGACGGTCGTCGCGCTGCTGATCGTGCCCGGAGTGGCCTTCGTCGTGTACCGAATCCGGCCCACTCTGTTCGCGGCCACCTGGTCCGCGCAACAGCGAGCCGCCGATCTCGCGCAGCACGTCGAGGAGACGGTCACCGGTGTGCGCGTCGTGAAGGGGTTCGGCCAGGAATCTCGGTCCGTCGACCGTCTCGAGAGTCTGGGCCGCACGCTGTTCGCCGAGCGAATGCGATCGGCGAAGATCAACTCACGGTTCGCACCGTCGATGGCGGCGATCCCGCAGCTCGGACTCGTCGGCGTCATCGCGCTCGGCGGCTACCTCGCGCTGCACGGCCACATCACGATCGGCACGTTCCTTGCGTTCGCGACCTACGTGGCGACGCTGTCGGCCATCACCCGGACGCTGTCGTCCGTCGTCGTCATGGCCCAGCTGTCGCGCGCGGCGGTCGAGCGCGTGTACGAGGTCGTGGACACCGAGCCGTCCGTACCCGAGCCGTCGCATCCCCGACGCCTCCCCGACGGTCCCCTCGGTATCGACCTCGCCGGTGTGACGTTCGGATTCGATCCGCAGCGAGACGTCCTGCAGAAGCTGGATCTCACAGTCGCGCCGGGAGAGAGCGTCGCCGTCGTCGGACATGCGGGTTCGGGCAAGACGGCACTGTCTCTGCTTCTCCCTCGCTTCTACAGCCCGGAATTCGGGTCGGTCGCGCTCACGTCCGACGGCGAGAGGTTCGACGTCGGCGAGATCAGCGCCGAGCAGTTACGCGGAGCCGTCGGGCTCGTGTTCGACGAGCCCTTCCTGTTCTCCGACACCATCGCCGCGAACATCGCGCTGGGCAGGCCCGACGCGTCGGCAGAAGAAATCGAGCGAGCAGCCGTTCTCGCCGAGGCACACGACTTCGTCGTCGAACTGCCCGAGGGCTACGACTCCACCGTCGGCGAGCGTGGCCTGACGCTGTCCGGCGGTCAGCGCCAACGCATCGCGCTCGCCAGGGCTCTGCTGACCGATCCACGCGTCCTGGTTCTGGACGACGCTACCTCCGCCGTCGACGCCGCGACCGAGGCGAAGATCTTCGACGCACTGCGCGCTCAGCGCGACCGGACGACCGTCATCCTCGCGCATCGTCGCTCGACGCTGTCGCTCGCCGATCGCGTCGCCGTGCTCGACGAGGGCCGCATCATCGACACGGGAACGGTCGACGAGCTCGACGAGCGGTGTCCTCTGTTCCGAGCACTCCTCGCCGGCGGCGAGTCCGACGACCCCGTGTACGACGAGGACGCCGCGTGCCGCGGATGCGAGCCGAGCGAGGAGACGCTGTGGCCCGCGGTCACACCGTCCGAATCTGCCCGTGCACCGGGCGTCGCCGCACCGGGCCGGGGCGGTGGGGGTGCAC